>JABGQJ010001246.1 GCA_018648945.1 Victivallales bacterium | reverse complement strand
TGTTGCCATCTAACTGTCTCCTGGTTGGGGGCTTTGGCTATACGTGCTCAATCGGCGTGTGACCCGATATTTCGGAGTTGGTGGTGCACAGATCACCGACACACAGATCCTGTATTCTCTCGTGCCCGGTGAGTCGCGCGAAGTCCTGCAATTCCTCGGTGGAAACACGAAGGTAATTGGCGACTCGCGCAGCAGATTTCTCGATGTCGAAGCGGGCTCTCAGCGCGGGATCCTGGGTCGCAATTCCCACAGGACAGCGCCCGGTATTGCAGATGCGGTACTGCTGACAGCCCAGCGCCATCATGGCCGCGCTGCCCAGCGCGATGGCATCAGCCCCCAGGGCGAGGGCCTTGGCGAAGTCGGCGGAGATCCGGAATCCCCCAGTGATGACCAGCGAGACGTGATCTGCCCCATTGGCATCAAGGAAGCGTCGAGCCCGAGAGAGGGCAAAGATGGTGGGCACGGAGGTGGCGAGTTTCACGAACTTGGGGGCCGCCCCCGTGGCACCTGCCCTGCCATCAATGGTGATGAAATCAACTCCGGCCTCAAGCGCCACCGCCAGATCACCCTCGATGTCGCCGGCCGCGAACTTCACCCCGACCGGCTTCCCCTCCGTCCGCGTCCGGAGCTCATCCACGACCCGTCTCAGACTTGCTGCATCCCGGATGTCCGGGAAATGCGACGGGCTGATGATATCGACGCCCTGGCGGAACCCACGGATGCGGGCGATCTCTTCCGTGACCTTGTTCCCGGGAAGGTGCCCCCCCATGCCGGGCTTCGCCGACTGACCGAACTTGATTTCCACGGCATCCACGCCCTGCAGATACTCGTCGGTCACGCTGTCACGCTGTACTTGTTGGGAACGTACGTAGGCGTGAGCTCCATCGATGGATTCCGGCAGAATCCCGCCTTCCCCGGAGCACATGCTGGCCCGGACCGCCGCGCTCCCTCGCGCCAGCGCAATCTTGGCCTCCCGCGAGAGGGCTCCATAGGACATATGCGTGATCATTAACGGGGTTTCCACGACCAGGGGATGGGCTGCGGAGGGCCCGAGCACGGTACGCGTGGAGACGGGCTGGCTGCGGTTCAGCGGCAAGCGGGAAAGCTGAGCCCCCTTGATCAGGATCTCGTTCCAGGAGAAGGACGGAATGCGAGTGCGCATTGGCTCGATCACTTCGTGACCGGTCGTGGCCATCTGGTGAATGTCCGCCATATGTGTCTCTACCTCATCGGACGGGCGGTGCCACTCCGCTAGATACTCGCTGGATACCTCCCCCCCAGTTGCCGCCGCCAGGGGGGCGACCGCCGCGCTGGTCTCCCGTCCCTCAACCGGCGAGAACTCCGACTTGGGCGAGCCGCACAGTGGGCAGACCCAGTCGTCAGGCAGCTCCTCGAAGCGCACCGCCTCCACTGCCTCGTCGTATTCGTGTGAGCATAGTCCACATTGGTAGACCTGGAGAGTTTCGTCGGATTCCCCAGGCGAGGTCTCGGCAACTGCGGGCTCGAAAACGGGACTGAAGACGTCTCCCTCAGAACCACAGACAGGGCAAGCCCAGTCAGCGGGGAGGTCGGCAAAGGGCACGCCTTCCGCCGATTCATCGTAGTCATGCGAGCAGAGATCACACCGGTACATAGCCATGGCGCAAGTGTCCTTCGGTAACTGCATCGGTGAAGCGAATCCAGGCGTCAACTAGGCCGACGAGTCGCGATTCCATCCCATTGTGTAGAACAAGGTAGAATCCCGGCGAAGCACTGTCAAGA
>JABGQJ010001245.1 GCA_018648945.1 Victivallales bacterium | reverse complement strand
GCACTGCGTCGGCGACAATGTCTTGCCGGACGACGGCGAAGTGGGCTTCGAGCACCCCGGCGGCTATGCAGAGTGCTTCCTCACCCAGGCAGCCAACCTGCGGCCTCTCCCGCCGGGGACCAGCCCGACAGCCGCGACCCTCATCGAACCCCTCGCAGTCTGCCTGCGCGGACTTGGCCGTCTCCGCCCCTTCAACCCCCGCCAGATCCTGGTGGTGGGCGACGGGACCATCGGCCTGCTCATGACCATCCTGCTCCTTGCGGAGGAGACGGAAGGGCTGACCGTCGTGGGCGGCGTGCCCGAACGCCTCGCCATGGCCCGCGAACTGGGCGCCAGCCACGCCCTCGACTACCAGACGCCCGACCTCGCGGCGCAGTTGGGCAACGGCTTCTCGACCGTCGTCGAGGCATCCGGAACAACCGACGGCCTGCGCACCGCTCTGGAATGCGCCGCCAACGAAGCCAAGATCCTGATCCTCGGCGACTACGCCGACGCTCGCGCCGACCTCCGCTGGAATGACCTCCTGCACCGCGAGCTCAACCTCATCGGCTCCAACGCGGGGACCGGTGCCTGGGACCAGGCTGTCGGGCAGTTTGCCGAGCTGGGCGAGCGCCTGGGGCGGCTGGTCACTCATACCGCCCCCTACCAGGAATACGCCGATGCCCTCGACTTGGCTCGGACCCGTCGTGACGGAGCAGTGAGAGTCGTCCTGACCTGGCCACACGAGACGCCGTAGCCGAGGACCGGAAGCACGCTCTTCATGGTCTCGGTGCCGTTGTCCGAAGCCTACCTGCCGGTACCCGCCTGATCCTCCTCGGGGTCACACAGACCCGGATAGTGCTCCTGCATGCAGTCGGGACAGATGCCGTGGGTGAACTCCGCCTCGGAATGGTCACGGACGTAGCACTCGATCTGCTCCCAGTATCCCTCGTCATCCCGTACCCTCTTGCAGCACGAGCAGATGGGAAGCATCCCGCTCAAGCGCTTCACATCGTTGGCAGCCGCGACCAGCTGAGCGTTGGTCTCCTCCAGACGGTCCCGTTGGTCGCTGAGTTGCTCAAGCAGAACACGCATCTGATGGCGGTAGCCAAGAATCGTCATGCATGCGACCACGAGGAAAAGGCCGATGCAGGCGACGTAGACCGCCCAGTGCAAGTAGCTGGTCATCAACACCCCGAGACTTGGCGCCAGGTCAACAAGCCCAGAGCAGAACCCCACGCCGACAGCAGAACACAGCAGCAGAAGAAGCACGGCGAACCACAGAGTCACCCGAGGCGGACAGAGCAAAGCCACCAACACGGCAGCGACGGGGAAAAGGAACACGGTTCCGCCGAGCATTCCGAGGGTGCAGACCCCGGACAGGCCGCCGACCACGTAGACGGCCACAAGCAACGGTGCCTTCCACTCCACCGCGATCCGAGCACGAATGAGTGCCAGTGCCACGAGGCCAGCAACCACAAGAAACTGAACCAGATCACGGTACGTCCAGCCAATGCTCATCGCGCGCATGTGGGCGGATAGCATCGCGATGACGGCGAAGATGGCAGAGACGACCAGCATTCGGTCGATCAGCACCCGCTGGAGAAGGGCTTCACTGCCAAGCGCACGTTCACCGTCGTGGGATACGGGGATATTCACCTTCAGCTCCCAAGAGTCACACGCCTCCCCAGAAGAGAAGCGCAGCAGAGACGACCATGTCCTCAAGAAGCGAGGGAATATGCGGCGGGGTGCGCCATTGTGCAAGGGCACCGGTACCCCCCGCCAA
>JABGQJ010001244.1 GCA_018648945.1 Victivallales bacterium | reverse complement strand
CACCAGTACGGCGTGCGTCCCCAGGCGTTCCAGTCGATGCTCTCGTGTGAGCAGTAACCACGCGCTTACGGAATTGGCGTGTGCCCTAGAAGTCAGCGGGGATGCCGCGCTTGCGGAGTTTGGCGCGGACATCGCGCTCCAGCCAGAAACGGTAGAGGCGTTCCTGTTCGGGCTCGGGGAGATGAAGATGGGGGCCGGCAAGCTGGTGATAGCCCTGCCTGAAGTGGCGGACCATGATGGCAGTGGCGGTGGCGAGGTTGAGGCTGTCGGCAAAGCCCCAGGTGGGGATGGTGACCAGGTGGTCGCAGGCAGCGCGCATCTCGGAGCTGATGCCGTTGCGTTCGCAGCCGATGACCAGGGCGGCCCGTTCGGGCAGTTCGAATTCATCGATCGGAGTGCCGCCATTGCCGGGGACTACACTGCCGACGAGGGCGTAGCCTTGCTGGCGGACATGGTCGACGGTGTCGTCGAAGCTCTGCAGGTTGAGGACATCGACCCAGAGGTCGGTGTGCATGCTGATCTGGGGGTTGCTGCGGTAGCGACCGTCGGCGTAGTTGAGGACGGTGCCGATGCCAAAGGAGTCGGCGACGCGGATGCAGGCGCTGATATTGCCGGGATCGCCCACGTGCTCGAACACCAGAGTGAGGCAGTTCAGGCGCTCGGCGATCACATCGCGGAACCGCTGCCGGCGCTCCTCGGTGACATACATTTCGGCCCAGTCGTCGAGGTTCATGGCATTGGGGTGTCAGCGTGCGTAGTGGGTGTCGAACTCGGTCGCGCCAACCGTGAGCGGCAGGACGACGAAGTGGTGGAGAGCGTCGGAGAGAGCGAGGCCCAGGCCGACGATGATCCCCAGGCGAAGAGGGAAGGGACTCAGGGGGAGAGTCGCCAGGAGCAACAGCAGGATTCCCGCGTAGCCATGGTGGATCCGCAGGCCAAAGGTGAGACGACCGATCCAGGCGGTCTGTTGGGAGGAGCGCAGCCGCAGGCGGAAGCGCAGGATGGCAGTCACCAGCTCGAACAGGCCCGCGCCGAGGAGGCCAAGGACGACGATTCGTCCCCACGAGGCATGTTCGAGCCAGTGTACCATGGAACTGTCAGCCTATTGAGGCGCCGGTGGGGATGTCGCCATCGACCGTGATCAGGCGCAGCTTGCGCTTCTTCTTGGCCGCCAGCAACATGCCGTTGGATTCGACGCCCCGGATGACCGCGGGCTTCAGGTTGACGACGACCACGACGGTCTTGCCGACCATTTCCTCGGGCGAGTAGAACTTGGCCACTCCAGCCACGATTTGCCGTTGCTCGGAGCCGATCTCGACTTGCACTTGCAGCAGACTGTCGGTGTCGGGTACGAGTTCTGCGGCGATGATCTTGGCCGTCTTCATCTTGAGTTTGCCGAAGTCATCGATCCCGATGAGAGCCACGCCTTCGGTCTTGGACGCCGGCTTCTTGGCTTGCTTGGGGGCTTCCTTCTTGGCGATCTTGGCCCAGGCGTCACGCAGAGGCACAGTGCGGTTGAAGACCACGTGCCCGGGCGCGGAGTCGCGGTTGTCGACGCAGAAGTAGCCGAGCCGCTCGAACTGGAAGGTGGCACCAGCAGGCGCGTCGGCCAGACTGGGCTCGAGCTTGCAGCCATTGAGCAGGGCCAGGGAGTCGGGATTGAGGCCGGCGGTGAAATCCTCGCCCTCTGCGCACTCCTCTGGGTTCTCTTTGAGGAACTGACGAACCTTATCCTTACCTTGACCAATGCGCTCTTTACCGTAGCTGTACCAAG
>JABGQJ010001243.1 GCA_018648945.1 Victivallales bacterium | reverse complement strand
GTGGACGGTCTCCCGCACCCGTGCGAATTCCTCCGGTCCCTTGCGAGGCTCAAAGCCCAGGTTCCAGTCCTTCCACAGCTTCACCTCGGACTGCAGGAGCACCACGTTGCCATGCTTGGCCCAGTCGGCCAACGCATCATCGCTGGGATAGGCGTCGCCGCGAGTCCAATGCCAGACCACCTTCTCGGCAAAGGACCGCTCCCAGTCGTAGGGCTTTGGGGGGCATACGCCCACCCACAGCACCTCGTCCGCCGGCAACGGGTAGGTGGCCACAGTCGTCGAGTAAGGATCGAATTGATCCGCGATCCCCGGCTTCGAGCAATACAGCCCAAACGCCCCCAATTCGTCCGCGATCAGATGGTTCGAGCGGTAGGATGCATGCCAGGCTGGCAGGATCAGGCGCTCGGCCGGAACAGACAACGCCTCTTGTGCATGGAGCATGAAGAGCGAGTCCCCGTTCACTCGTATGGTCAGCTTGGGACTGCTGAAGGTGAATCGTGCGAAGCCCTTGCCGGAATGGGTCAATTGTCCGCCCAGCAACGGCTTCCCCAGTCGCAAGCGAACCAGTGGACGCTGCGACCCGATGCGCTGGGCAAGGAGGATCTCGCCCGTGGTGGCCTTGATCGTGATTTCCGCCCCGGTCGTCACCACCCGTCCGACACCATCGCGGAGGGAAGCCTTGGCCACCACCAACCCCCGCTGCGGGTTGGGGAACTGCGCGGGCTCCATCAGGTCCTGGAAAGTCGGAGCGGCAGGGAAGGTCGCGGCCCCCGATGCCAGGGCCAGACCAAGGGCGAGTAGTGTGGCGCTGCGGACCATGGTGTCGGTCTCCATGCAGTGTAGTGGAAGAGCTTCAGCCGCCCATGGCTATAGCCGTTCGATGGCACGGGTTCAAGCTGCCAAGAATTGGGCTATGGTACAGCCATCGGGCTTTGCCCCGACGAATCCCGCCGGATAGCCGCCAGCGGCGTCCCCAACTCGGAGAGACGACATGAGACTGCCCACCCCGACACGAACTCCCAAGAAACTCGGCTTCTTCATCACCTACGTATTCCCCTGGCCATTTCTGATGGCGGGAATTGCGATGCTCGCTTTCGGCTTCCGCAGCCTTCAGGCAGCCCGCGCGAGCAGCTCCTGGCCAACCGCCGAAGGAACCGTCACCTCCTCCAAGGTGGAGAGTTCCAGGAGCCGCAGCGGCTCGCGGAACTCCACGACATACCACGCCAGGGTCAAGTACACCTACAGCGTCGGCGGTCAGTCGCACAAGGGCGACCGGGTGGCCTTCGGCGACTACGGGTCGAGCATTTCCTCCCATGCGCGCGGCATTGTCGCCAGATACCCGGTGGGGATCAAGGTTGACGTGTTCCATGCCCCCGCCGCTCCGGGCCAGTCCGTCCTGGAACCGGGTGTGAAAGGCCAAGCCTTCATCCTGCCCGGGATCGGGACCATCTTCACCATCGTCGGGCTGGTCATGCTCATCTCCCTCCCCATCGCCGCCCGCAGAGCCGCCAAACGGTATGATGAAGCCCTTGGTGTCGGCGCGTAGGCCGATCGCTAATCGCTATGGTCTGAGCTTCCGGTACCGCTCGCGCACTTCGCGCAGACTCAGTTCGCGCCGGTAGATGGCCACGTCATCGATCACGCCCTGGAATGCGGCGAAGGTATCGTCGGGCTCGCGGGTACTGCCCTGGCCGCTGGCCCCGACGTAGAGAAGGTCCATATCCGAGGGCTCGGTCAAGGCCATGTTTAGGCCCACGAGTTGGCCGTTGAGATGGAG
>JABGQJ010001242.1 GCA_018648945.1 Victivallales bacterium | reverse complement strand
TCCCGTCGGACGAGAGGAATACACCGTCCTGGTCGAGGGAGAACAGGATGAGATCGGCGTGCGCCAGCATGGTGCGCAGTTGGGCTTCGCTCCTGCGCAGGGCTTCCTGTCGAGCGTGCCTCTCGGTCACATCCCGGAATACCCCGGCGGCACACCGCCTCCCGTTCATACTCAGGGGGACGCTGTGGATACTGGTCAGCAGCACCAAACCGTCTTTCCGCAGGAGGGGCAGGTCGCAGGCAGAGGGGTGCTTGCCGCTCGCCTGGTCCATGAAGGCTCCCCGGACGCGTTCCAGATCGCTCTCAGGGTGAATGTCATCGACCCCCAGTTGGAGGAGCTCTTCACGGGCGTAACCGGTCATCTGGCAGATGGCTGGGTTTGCATCGAGGAACCGGCGCGTTTCAACGTCCGCCACGAGGACCCCGTCGGGCATTCTCTCGAAGAACTGGGCGAACTTCTCCTCGGACTCGCGGAGCGCGTTCAAGGAGCGCACCCGCTTGCGGCAGTCCCTGGCCACAACCAGTCGCGAACTGGCGCAAAGCTGCGGGAGCTGACAGAGTCGGGCCTCAACAGGGATGGACTCGCCTTGCTTCGTGATGAGGGAGCCTTCGAGCGGTCCCGCATGGGGTGGCACGCCTTCGAGCAAGGCACCCAACTCGCTGCTCAGGAACCTGGCAGGCGGCGGCCACGCCAACGCATCGTCGGGGTAGCCAAGGAGCGTCTTGGCGTCGTCGTTGGCCCAGCAGAGGCGGCCGTCAGTGATGTCAAACACGAAGTGGCACCCGTCCGCCAGGAGCTGGTTGCAGAGCTGCCAGGGGTCAGGGGCAGCTCCGGTGGGTTGCTCTGCCTGTTGAACGCGCTCGCGCAATACCTCAAGTTCGCGGATCAGTTCGGCTTTGCTCTTCTGCTGGTCAGTCATCCTGTTCCCTGTTGCGGGGCGGAGTGTCCGAGGGGAGCGGACGTCGGGATCTCTTCCTGCGGGCGGGGGGTAGCGCCATTCATGATAACACTATATCGCTACTATATAGAGTCTTTGGTGCCGCGCAATGCACCGATTTCCGCCTGGCCGTCGCCGGTTCTCGACAGGGATTACTTGCGGCCTGGGGGAGGTGCGTCGTCCGGGAGCGTGGTCAGCCAGAGGTCGCCGAGCTGAGCGCCTTCTTCCCGGGTCCGGATGCGGATGCGATGCGAGCCCTTGGCGAGAGGCAGGGCGGGGCCTCTGACCCAGGTCCAGGGGCCCACCTCCCCATCATTGCCGATGATGGTCTCGGGCTGGTCGTCAACGGCGAGATGGAAGGAGTTCCCCTTCTGGTCGAGCCATTTCACCTCGGCCCACAGCGTGAGCTCCTGCTTCTCGGCCAGGACCAGCGACCATGTCGCCCAGCCGCCGTCCGTTCCGTCGGCGGTTAGGGGTTTGCCGCCAAAGTCCTCTGGACGGGGGTCGTCGATGAAGGCTTGCCCATTGTCGGTTACGAGGCGCATGGGCGCGTGCAATTCGGCTTCCCCAGCTCCCATGAGGCGCCGCTCCAAGGCGTTGACGGCCCGGACCGTGAACGTCGCCTCGCGGTGGACGGCTTTGCCATCCGGTCCGGTCAGCTCCAGCTCGACCGTTGCCGAAGCAGCCGCCATCGGTTGCTTGGTCACCAGGCTGATGGAGACACGCTGGGCGGTCCCAGGTTGGAGGGTGAATGGTGGCGGCGTGTCGCCCGTGAAGCCATCCGGGAGGGTGAGCTTCGTCTTGATCTGCTGCGGATAGTCGACCGTGCTGCGCAGGTCGATGGC
>JABGQJ010001241.1 GCA_018648945.1 Victivallales bacterium | reverse complement strand
ACATTCACCACGCGCCCTGGCAGGGGTTCCCCGGTCTTGCCAAACAGTTCCACCACGTAGCCCGCCTGAGTGGGGCGCACATGGCAGGTGGGCACCAACAGCGCAGCATCGATCCCGTTGGCCGCGACCATGCCTCCCGCGCTCAGTTGATCGTCCCGCGCCCGGCTCACGTTCCGGACCTTGCCAGCAATCCGGAAGTGTACCCGGACCAGGTCCGCCGCCACCCGGAACTCACAGACGGTCATCCGATCGTTGTGGAACTTGAGGTCCCGGAACACCTTGGCCGTGTTCACGCCCTGGATGTCCGTGGTCGTCAGCGTCACCGTCACATCCTCAAGCAAGGCGATATCCACGGAGGTGCCCTGCACGGTCAGCTTCGGCCGCAGAAGCAATCGGGCAATCTCCCCCTGCACCAGGGCCTCCAGGGGGAGCCGGGATTCCAGGGCCAGGGCATAGGCCTCATCGACATGATGGAACCGGCCAAGAGTCGCGAAATCGCCCCGCCGCAGCACGATCGGGGTGTTGCTCGGGCTGGTTGTGAACGGCACCGCAATCTCGCCGTCCTCATCGGGCCGGTACTCCTGATTGGCCAGCCAGAGCGCGGCATCCTTCACCAGCACATTGTCCTGGTCGTAGACCCGGAAGACGTGCCCTGCCGACCCCATGCGCTGGGCAAAGCGCAACTGCCCCTTGCGGACCACGGCGCGACTGCTCCGGCCATTGCCGATCATCTCGATCACCCAAACCCCAGGGCGGTTCAGCTCGGGGAACGTGAAGGTCTCGGGATGCAGTCGCAGCGCGGGTTGCGTGTAGGTGAAGGTCAGTTCCCGATTGGCCACCAAGCCATCGAGATCCACCGCCGTGCCGACTTCTTCGCCCTTCGTTCGGTAGTAGTTGAAGGTGTTGATCTCGTAGACCCGCACCAGCAGGGAATCGACGTTCTTGATCCCGACCTTCAGAATCACCGGCTCCTCGATCCCGAAGCGCGCCTTGCAGGTCGGTAGGAGGTCGAGATCCACCCGTTCCTTGAGCGCGCGGAGCTTGGTGGGAGAGATCATCGCATGCCACCGCTCCTGATCGCCCGTACCGGCCAGGATATTCGCTTCGGCCTGGACCTCCTTCAGGTAGCTCTCCTCCAGATACGGGCCGAAATCGGCGGTGCGTTGACCATCGGCCAGGAAACGATGCAGGTAGGCCCGGACCAGAGGCTCGTCGTTGCGAATGGGCGTCCGCAGCAAGGGGTAGTTGCCCACGTTCGATCCCAGATTCACGGTGACCCCGCGGAACTCGCGTTTCCTTAGGTACTCGCGATTCACATAGCCCACGCTCCGCGGCAGCCGGAGATAGGCCAGGAAACGCGCCCGGTCGTGGACATCCTGCGTCCGGTCGAACTCCAAGCGGCGGTACAGCACATTTGCTCTGAGGGTATTCCAGGCGGGAGTCAGCTTCGTGGCGAAGCCCTGCAACCGTTCCAGATAGGCGCGCTGCACGGCTGGATTGTCGTTGTCTTCGTCACTCTTCGGCACCAAGCGCAGCAGATAGAGGTCAATGAACACCTTGTTGCCCAGCAGCGCCGGGAGTTGGTCCGCACAGGCATCGAGCTGGACCAGCATCAGCCGCTGGTGGATTTTGAGCGAGCCGAATCGGCTCCCTTTCTGCTTCAGGTCCGCCACCACCAAGTTCACGAGATTCGGCAGGTCCGGCAGGTCCAGGGAGTTCAGTAGTGTCCGCCGCCGTTCCCAGGACAGCTTCATACCGGCCAGTCGGCGGTGCGCCGCAGGGGTG
>JABGQJ010001240.1 GCA_018648945.1 Victivallales bacterium | reverse complement strand
GATCTCCAAGGTGTGTGGGCCGTTGCTCAGGCCCTGAACAAGGGTGACCGGCACCTCGTAGGCGGGATCGGCATGGGCAGCGGGACGCCAGGGATCGACGAACAGGGCGCGCACATCCCAAGTGACGGTGTAACCATCGGGCAGCTTGTCCTTCTTGCGGTAGGTACAGGGCCAGATGATGTGGAAGTCCCGCTTCGAGAGCTTGATCCGTCCGGAACTGGACATGAAGTCGGCAGCCTTGCTCCCCTCCCCGTCCGCGCCAGTCACGGAACCCGCCAGGCGGTAGGAGAGAGTCTTCCTCTTCAGATCCACGTTGAGGGGCGTCAGCGTCCAGCTCTCCACCTGAGGAATCGCCTTCTCGCCGAAGCCGATCCGCTTGATGGCGGGCATCCAGATATACGGTCCCTCCGAGGGACGCGTGCAGTAGTACAGCTCGCGGAACTCCCGGGGGGATCTGCCATCGATCAGGATTCGGGCCGTGCCGGGGGTCTGGGTAGGCAGGGGAAGCAGATCCACCCGGTTGCCGACAAAGCTCAGCTTCAGGCTGGCCCCCTTGGCGGTCGCGCGCACGCCTTCGCCCTCGCGCTGCCAGGCACCCTTGCTCGCCACCTTGGCGGCAGCGACCCGCTTCACCGCATCGGGGAATGGCACGGGACCGTCCGGGTGGTGCCGGAAGTTGCGCAGCACAAGACTGGCCAACAGAGCGTGCCCCGCCGTATTGTGGTGCACGTTCGAGTGGACGGTGTCGCCCATGACTTCGTTGAGTCCCCAGTCATGCGCCCGGAAGAAGAGCGGCCAGTCGCGATTGACCGGTGCCAACTCCATCTGGTACTTCTCCGCCAGCTTGTGCCAACCGACGGTGTCACGGGCAAGGTAGTCCACCTTCGCCTTCAGCTTCTCCGGGTCGTTGACCCAGTTGTAGTGGTGCGTGTAGACCAGGATCTCGCTGCTGTTTCGCCGGCGGACATTGCCGAAGATCGTGTCCAGACTCTTGGCGTCGCCGTAGACATGGAAGATCAACAGGTCGGCATCCCGCGGATAGAGATCATGCTCGCCCACGCGGACCAGGGAAGAGGCCCCGAAGCCGCCGATCGCCCGGTTCTCGAAATCGATGATGGCCCAGGGGAAGCGGCTGCGGAGAACGTTGATCATCTCGCGGCTGTGCATGCCTTGCGTGATGGACTGCCCATAGAAGAGAATGCGGACGCGGTTGCGTTTCTCTGGCGTGCTGGTTGCCAGCAGATTCATCGTTCGCTGGATGCGTCTGCCAAAGGTAGCTTCGTCAGCGACAGGCGGGAGGGACGGGATGCGTTGGCGGGCCATGTCCCGCCAGGAGGCGGGTACCCGGTCGCGCCGGCCAAGCTTGGGGTTCCCGACCATGAGATCGTAGATCTGTTCGGCCGTGGCGGGGGCCTTGCCCCAGACCAGGAACACGCCCTTGCGCAAACCGCCGGTCCCCATGTTGCCCCGCAGGTGAATGGCAGCGGCCACCTCGCCCGGCTTGAGACCAAGTGGTTTGAGATCCACCAGGAATGACTGACGCCAGAGCAGTCCGGGCGCAATGCCCGTTACCTTGGCAGTGCGGGATGCCACCAGCCTGCCATTCAGGTAGACCTCGCCCTCCTCGTCGATACACGGCACGAAAAGCGCACAGAACGGGGAGGCCAGCTGCGCCGCCGTGAGTGGGAATGCGTGCCGCGCCACGGCCCAACCAGAACCGTTGGAGAAGGACATCCTAGGAGCGTCTGCCGGCAGTGCATTCGGCCCCAGCCGGTCGGGATCGGCGC
>JABGQJ010000124.1 GCA_018648945.1 Victivallales bacterium | reverse complement strand
CCATCATTCCACCATTCCATCATTCCACCATTCCATCATTCCACCATTCCATCATTCCATCATTCCATCATTCCATCATTCCATCATTCCATCATTCCATCATTCCACTCCTCCCCTCCTACCGGTTCATGAGTGTGCGAAGAAGATAGGCCAGCCACGGCAAGCCGGGAATCGGGCAGTGTCGGCGGGCAATCGCCAGCGTCTCGCGGCGAGCGGTCGGCAGGTTCTGCCGGGCCATGCCTCCCCACTGCATACTCACCAACGGCCCGGCGTAGCTGCGGAAGACGCACCCCGCTCTCCGGCAGCGGTACATGAAGTCATAGTCGGCCGAGATGCGGTAGCGCTCGTCGAAGGCACCCACGCGGTCGTAGGCGCGTTGCCGCACAAAGCAGCCCGGATGCATCACCGGCATCAAGAACGGGAAGAGCCAGAACGGACGGGGGTGGAGAATGCGTTCTCCTTCCCCTGTCACGATGCGGATGGGCGAGATCATCAGGTCGGCATCGGGCGCGGCTGCAAACTCGGCCAGGACGGTCCCGGCGGCGTCTGGCTCCAGCCAATCGTCGGCGTTCAGCAGGACCACCACATCCGCGTGCAGGTCGCGCAAGCCCAGATTCCAGGCATTGGGAATGCCCGCAACGCCATCCGGGGGCGTGGCTTGGTGGACCAGGGAAAACTCGCATGAGCCCGGGGCTCCCTCCGCCATCTCGCCCACCTTGTCCAGCGTGCCATCGGTGGACCCACCATCGACCACCACGTACTGGGCGGGCGGCGGGGACTGGGCCAAGACCGACTCAATGCAGCGTTGCACGGTCTCGGCCGCGTTCCGGCAGATGGTGACCACGCCGTAGGTCATGCGGTCTCCTCGTGATCGCGCCGGGCGTTTCCCACCAGCAAAGCCAGCGCGACCCAGATCCAGCGCTTGCTCGCGAGATCGTCCCAGAAGCAGCAACAGAGCAGGCCCACGACGAAGAAGAGGACCAATTCGTCCCGATTGCGCCGGAATGAGACAACCGCTTGGGAGATCCAGAATCCGAGCAACGCCGCCAGGGCGGGCAGCCCAAACGAGGTCCCGGTATTCAGATACTCGTTGTGAGAGTCCATATAGGTGCAGAAGCTCTCGGTCAGTTCGGCCTGCTGGTACTGCGTCAGAACCGACCAGATGTACTCCCTGTCGGCCAGTGCGGGGTACAGCTCGCGCAGGGACTCCGGGCCGACTCCCGCCAACATTGCCCATGCGTCCTTGGTCAGAACGCGCCAGTAGATGGCCTGGTGCGTAGTGTACATGCCCCAGGTTGCGTGATTGAAGAAGGGGTATGAGGCCTGCAGGGGAAAGAAGGGGAAGAGCACGGTGAGGTAGAAGACCCCGAAGGTGCCAAGCACCGCCACGAACCAGAACCACCGCCAAGCAGTCGCGTGTTCGCGCTCCACCACCACCGCCCCGGCGATCAACGCAGCGGAGAGCAGCATGTGCTTGCTGATGGTCAGCCCCAGGGGCAAGAGGAGCACGGCCATGGCGAGCAGTCCCAGCATCAACTCGCCCCAGCCCAGCCGGCGCCCACGCCCGGCCACTCCGATCATCAGGCACGCCACCGGCAGCACGTAGAAGGAGCCGACCAGGTTCGGATGATCGAAGGTGAAGAAGAAGCGTTTGGCAATGAAGCCGAGGGTCGTCTGCTCGTAGATACCATAGCTACGCATGGCACCGCTCAGCATCTGCCAGAGAGCCGTTCCCCACATGACCCCCAGCACAAGCAGGCCGTACCATGCCAGGTGGCGACGCTTCAGCGGGGTCCCCGCAAAGAAGGCGAACAACACCGCCATGTAACAGACGATACCGAGCTCGTAGGCATCCTTGAAACCAGGCAGATGCGCCAACGTCGCCAGGGCCGCCAAAACCAGGAAGGTGGGGAGAAGCACAGTCGGCGAGCTCAGATAGGACCGCCAACCCTCTCTCTTGGGCATCGCCAACAGGCCGCGCAAGGCCAAGGCTGCCATGAAGACGGGCCCCAGCAAGTCGTGCAGGAAGAGCGGGCCCCGGAGCCGGATGTTCAGCGGCAGCAGGAGCAGATACAGCCAAGCGGCCCAAGTGAAGGCGGACGCCTTGCTGGCTGCGTTGTCAGATGACGTGGTCATGGACTACAGAGGGCTCCACAGCGGGGGAGAATATGGGTGCCAACCACGCGTTGGCCGACGACCTCGTACAGTCGTGTCCCCCACCCGCCCTGTCAACGAGCGAATCCACAAGCCACCGACTCGTGCTATGGTAGCGGACCGCGAGAGACCCGCACCTCGCCGACGCGCCCGAACTTCCCCTCCCCAACCGGGTCCGTTGCGAGGATGCAGGATCCAACAGATCGGGATACACCACCATGAAGATATGCCCATGTGGCGGCACCCACCCATGCGTGATGGTCGTCTTCGGGGCCTCCGGCGACCTCACCAAACGGAAACTGCTGCCCGCTCTCCTCGACTTGGAGACCCGAGAGGCCCTGCCCGAGGAATTGATCATCACGGGCTTTGGCCGCTCACCCAAGACCGATGAGGAATGGCGGCAGCAAGCTGCACAGGCGTTGCACGAGCACGCCAGGGACGTGCAGGAAGGGCCACTCGCGCGTCTTCTGGACCGCCTACACTACCAGACCGGGAACTACAACTCGACTGCCGACCTCACCAAGCTTGCGCTCCGCCTGCAAGGGCTCTCCCACTGCCGGGCCCTGGGCAACACGCTCTTCTACTTCGCCTTGCCCCCAAGCGTCGCCGAACCCCTGATTGCCGCTCTTGCCGAAAGTCCCTTTGCGGACGAGAACGGGCGCGCGCACGAGCGCCAGCGAGCCCTGATGGAGAAACCCTTCGGACGTGACCTAGAGAGCGCACGCACCATGAACCAACGCGTCCTCTCCGTGTTCGATGAGCCCCAGATCTACCGCGTGGACCATTACCTGGCCAAGGATACGGTCCGCAACGTCATGGTGTTCCGCTTCGCCAACGCCATCTTCGAGCCACTCTGGAACCGGATGCATATCGACAACGTGCAGATCACCGTGGCGGAGAGCCTCACGATCGAGGGACGGGGCAGCTACTACGAGGAAGCGGGCGTGGTGAGGGACATGATCCAGAACCACACCCTCCAAGTCCTCGCCATGGTCGCCATGGACCCACCCCTGGCCGGCGACGAGGAATCCATCCGCGAACGCAAGAACGAAGTGTTCCGCTCCCTCCGGCCGCTCTGTGCCGACGACTTTGCCTTCGGCCAATACACGGGCTACCGGGAGGAGACCGACGTGGACCCGGCGTCGGTCGTGCCCACCTTTGCCGCACTGCGCGTGTACATCGACAACTGGCGCTGGCAAGGCGTCCCCTTCTACCTGCGCAGTGGCAAGGCCCTCGGCCGCAAGGTCACCGATGTGGCGATCCAGTTCCGCTCCGTGCCGCTCTGCATCCTGGGCAGCGAGGATGCCTGCGCGGCAATCGAGCCGAATGTGCTTCATCTGCGCATCCAGCCAGAGGAAGGCATCACCCTCTCCTTCAACGCCCAACACCCCGGCGGCAGCGACTTGGTCAGACAGACCCATCTTGGCTTCCGCTACGACGACCTGGGCAAGGTGACGGCCGAAAGCTATGCAAAAGTCGTCCTCGACGCCCTCCAGGGACGCCCCGCCCTGTTCTGGCGCTCGGACAGCATCGAGGCGGCCTGGAGCTTCGTCCAGCCTTTGCTGGATCGCGAAAGCCGGCTGTCGCCGGACTCCCTGCCGGTGTATGATGTGGGGTCCTCCGGCCCGGCGCAGGGAGACGAGCTTCTGCGCCAAGACGGCAACAACTGGCTCGAACCGGTTTGACTCCCTTGACCTCCTTCGAACCATCGCGCAACCAACGGAACGTGGCCCTGCTGGTGGGCGACGGCTTGGATGCCTGCGCCGCGCCTGGGATAGCGGACAGTCTGCGGCGGCATGGCAACGAAGTCCTTGCCGTGCTCTCCGAAGCCGCCCGGTGCCTGCTGCGCCCCGAGGCCATGCGCCTCGCCGGGGCACAGGTGCTCGACCAGCCGGAGGAGATCCCGACCGGAACCCCTGCCCTGCTCTGCCCGGGCGGCCAAGCCGCCCAGGCCCTCGCCGTCAGGCGGATCGAGCCAGGACGGACGGCCAGCCTCGGCCCTGGCGTGGTTGACGACCTGCCGCAGTTCGCTCACAACGACGTGGCCGAGGCAGCCCGGTGGCTCCTTTCGCCCCGGTCACTGGCCGGGCGCACGGTCCTGATCACGGCCGGCCCTACCGCCGAGGACCTGGACCCCGTGCGCTTTCTCACCAACCGGTCGTCCGGTCGCATGGGGGTCGCCCTGGCTGCTGCCTCCACCTGTCTGGGGGCGCGCACGTTGCTGGTGCACGGCCCCCTTGCCGTCCCCTGCCCTGCCCTGCCCGGGTTGCTCGCCATCCCCGTCCGCAGTGCGCACGAGATGCACAACGCCGTGCACGAACGAGTGGCGGATTGCGATGCGGCGATTCTCTGCGCCGCCGTCGCCGATTTCACGCCGCGCGAGACCGCCACTCAGAAGATCAAGAAGACCAGTTGCGACGAACTGACATTGGCCTTGGCCCGAACACCCGACATCCTGGCTTCGCTCGGGGCGCTCGCCCGACGCCCATTCCTCGTCGGCTTTGCCGCCGAGACCCAGGACTTGGCGCGCTACGCCCAGGGAAAGCTCCACCGCAAGAACTGCGACGCCATCTGCGCCAACGACGTATCCGCGCCGGACAGTGGCTTCGGTGTGGAGACCAACCGCATCACGGTCTTCCGGCGGGATGCGCCTCCGTTGGCGTTCCCCCTGCTTGGCAAGCGCGAAGCGGCAGAGCAGGTCCTCCTGCTGGTGGCCCAGGCCCTGAACGCATGAGACACCAAGTCGCGATCTCCCTTGGCGCGCTGGGCGACTTCCTGCTGACCCTCCCTCTCCTGCGGGAATTGAGCCAACAGTCTCCGGTGGCAGTGATCGCCCGCAGTGCCTACCGGGCGCTCTGCCCGGACTGGCTGACGGGCCACCCGTTCCTGGCTGTGGACGGTGCCGCCGGAACCCAACTCTTCACCCCGAACGCCCGCTTCTCGTCCCCCCTCGCGGGAACGGTTGCCGGTGCCGTGATCCAGGTCTTTGCGGCGGAGGACAACCTGCTTCGGACCAACCTGCTTGGCCATGGAGCACACCGGGTCGTCTTCCACCCCCCCCGTCCGACCCAGCCCCCCCACATTGTCCAGCGGTTCTTCGCCACTGCCGACATCGCTCCTCCCGCAGACTGGCTGAGTTCCCCGACCATGCCCGCCGCGCCTGCCGGCGACGCCCTCTGGATCCATGCGGGCAGCGGCTCCCCCGCCAAATCCCTCCCCCTGCCGTTCCTGGCCCGTTGCGCACAGTGCTGGCAGGCGGAGACGGGGTTGCCACTCGTCGTCTCCTTCGGCGAGGCCGACCTCCCGTTGCGTGGTCCCCTGCGGGATGCCTTCGCCCGTGCTGGCACGGCCTACGAGGAGCTGGTCTGTCCCAGTCTCGGCGAACTACGCACCGCCCTGGCCCGGCGGACCAAGCGATACCTTGGCGCAGATACCGGGGTCACACACCTAGCCGCTGCCTTGGGCAAGGAAGTCCTCGTGGGCTTCCGCATCACCGATCCACACATCTGGCAACCGATTGGGAATTGCCGGGTTCTTCGCCCGGATGACTTCACGGACACATGGAGCACGCCCGCATGAAGCGTGTCCATTGGTACCCAGAGAACACGCAAACCGCGCCGCCAGGGCCGACGTTGATGGGGCGATGCGAACCTACCCCCCGGATGGAGACCAACATGCCCCGCCGCAGAAGAACGAGAGCACTCATCCCCGCCATCTGCATCCTGGCGTTTCTCGCCCTGCTAAGCACTGGCCTGGCGGCGGCGACGCGTTGCGCCACCTGCGGCAACGCGATACGGGGCCGCTACATCAAAGCGGAGGGGAAGGCCTATTGCAGCCAGAAGTGCTACCAAGCGTCCCTGCCCGCCTGCGCCACCTGTGGCAAGCCGATCACCGGGCGCTACCTCAAGCACGAGAAGAAGAACTTCTGTTCCCAAGCCTGTCTGGATGCCGTGCTACCCAAATGCAAGACCTGTGGCGAGGCCGTGCAGAACTACGTCCTGATCGGTGACCATGTCTACTGCGAGCGCGATGCTGCCGCGCCGCGCTGCGACGCCTGTGGTCTGCCCATGACGAAGGGAGACGAACTACCCGACAAGCGCAGGCTCTGCGAACGCTGTTCCGGACGGGTGGTGCTGGACCCGAAGGCCGCAAAGTCCATCTATAGACGAGCGCGACGCGAGGTAGAGGCGCTGACCGGGTACTCCTTCAAGGGACTTCCGAAACTGAAACTCGTGGGGCGAGAGAAAATGCCCACTGCCAGGAAGGGAACGCCACTTCGAGACGTGCAGGAGCGCGGCTACTACCTGCGCGAGGAACAGATCGACACCTACCGGAACGGTCGCGGGCGCGTGCTCCGCACCGAGACAAAGGTAACGGAAACGATCCACATCCTCTATGGCCTCACCCCCGACGAACTGCTCTGCACCGCCGGACACGAGTTCACCCATGCCTTGCAGGCTCGCTCCCTGCCAGAGCTCCATGCCAAGGCCCCCGAGTGGCTGAAGGAGGGAATCTGCCAGTATATAGCCGCAGCCATCGCCAGGCGACATCACTATGCGGAGGAACTGGAAGACATCGAGAAAAGCACCCATCCTGCCTACGGGCGCGGCTACCGCTACCTGAAGAAGCGGTTCGGCAAGAACAACTGGAAGGGCCTGTCCACCTGGCTCCGCAACGTGGATGCTGGCAAGCTGCCCCGCGAGCTACCAGAGGGAAAGCAGTAAGTCGGGGAACCGCACGCCCGCTTCCCGGCGGGGCACGGGCATAAAGTGGGAAGACACGCGACCGCTTCGCGTCCATGAAGCCATGCTTGGCGAAGCCCAACGAAGTTCCGCCCCAAAGCCGTATACGGGGAGGTCGCACGGGCTGGAACCCGTTCGTAGTACAGGCTTTAGCCTGCTTTTCCGGGAATGGATCACGCTAGAGCGTGGACTACATACGGGGAGCACGCCTGTATATGATCTGGCCTGTCGTCTGTTCGTATGACTTGCCCCGTCCCTTGGGTTCCCTTCCCGAGCTACCCCTTGCCAGAACCGGCCCGCGCGGCGCCGGGCGCTGGCCTCCCCCTCGGACGCGGAGCATGCAGGGCGGCGGGACGGCACGCCAAGGCAAGAGCTTCCTGCCGGGCATCGCGTCACGCGGCGGAGGCCCGCCGCCCCCAGGGAGAGTTGCCACAGCCGCAATCTGGGACGGAAGCATGCACCACATGCGGGGGCCAGAAGAACCTGCCCCAGTTCCGCGGCCATGGCGTCAGTGACGGGCTATCTTGATGGACAGATGAGTCCTCAACAGGTTACGCCTTCAGCCTGTCAACGAGCCAGGTATAGGCTGTCTCCCGCGTCTCCGGCGTCAGCCCGTGCCCGCCTTCGTGGAAAATCAGCTGGAAATCATCCGCGGCGCCCAGCGCCTCCCAGGCCGGTTTGGCCTTCTCGTACACCTCTCGCGTGGCCGCCACCGGATCCTGCTCCTCTGTTGTGCCGTTGATCATCAGGAACGGCCGCGGCGCGATGAGCTTGAATAGATCGTACGTCTCCAGGCCGTGTGCAATCACATTGGGCAGATGGTTCATATAGCAGTGACTGATGGGTGGCGAATAGAGTGCCTTGTAGGTGTAGAAACTGGAGACGCCCACCAGGGCGCGGATGCGATTCTCCACCATGGCAGACAGCCAACTGTGTCCCGATCCCATGGAGACGCCCATTGCGCCAATCCGGCTCCCATCCACGAAGTCCAGGCTCTGCAGCATGTCACATTGCCGCATTGCATCCCACACGTACTGCCCGGCCATGCAACGCCCCTGGGCCATCAACCGCATGGCCACCACGCGTTCGTACGCCACACCATCGGGCCTGCCGCCCGGGTTCTGCCGGTCTCCCCAACAAATCGCATCCCCGCACAACACCACAAAGCCGCGCCGAGCAAGGTCCGGCCCGAGGCTGGGCTTCCCCTCCTTGCGCACCACACCGGCTGTAGATCTCTTGCCCAACTCCCAGGCCCCGTGCCCGTGAAACACCATCATCGCCGGGCGCCTGCCCTGGAAGCCCGTGGGCTTCAGCAGATACCCGCGCACGCGTTCGTCCACATCGTTGTCCCACGCAACAAGCGACCGCGTGAACCCCTCGCAGGCTTCTTCCTCCAGCGTCTCCACATTCAGGGGCACCCGTTCCGGGAACGGGCCTAGGATACGGCGGTAGAGCTCTTCTGTCTTCGTCAAATCCATCGTGCTGATCCCCTTATGTGCCATGTACTGGGCGGGCGACAATCTGAAGAAAGCCCGTTCCTTGCGTCTGTTGTCAGCCTACTTCACTGTGGGCTTGTCCGCCAACGCCTTGCCGGCCATGGTGGGCATCCAGGGGAGCCGGGATTCGCTAGTGCCCGTTGGCTCGTGTCCATGCCTAACCAAGGCAGATCCACTGCACCCGCGAATCGGTGCGCAAACCATGCGCCACCCACGGATCAATCACGACCAGGTCACGGGCAGAGACGGGCTGGTCGATTCCGTCCAGCGAGACCACCGCCTTCCCCTCCAGAATGAACCAGAGTTCGCGTTGCTCATGCTGATGGGGACCGAAGGGCATGTCCGGGGTAGTGAATCGGGTGACGAAGTGATCAACCGTGATCGGTCGTCCCTTGAGGTCATAGGGTCGCCGCCCCCCCACTTCCTCGATGTCATCCGCTCGCAGAATCATGGTTCAGCTCCTGGTGAGCGACTGAATGCAGGCGATCTCTTCCGCCGAGAAGGGCGTGCCATCCTCGCGCAGGACGTCGTGGAACCAGACGTCTGGTTCGGGATACGGCTCCCCCTCAGCCAGCACGTTGCCCTTGGCCCGCAGGTCCATGCTGTCCTGGTAGACCCCATCCCGATTCCGGGACGACCATGGCCAGATGGTCCCCGACTTCCCGGAGACAAATCCCCAGTTGATCGCAGCGACGCCCTGTTCCTTGAGAACTGGCATGACGGCCTGGAACGTGGAACCCGCTTCCCGAGCCAGGTACTCGGTCATAAAGAGCGGGCGGTTGTCCTGCCGCCAACCCTCGATCTGGTTGCGCACGCTGGCCGCCGGGCCATAGCTGTGAATCGACTGCACATCCGAGTTGAGGGCGTTGATCGACCAGTTTGCCGAACCCACGCAGCCATCGGTGGTCGAGCAGATCGGTTGGGACGGTGCCACTTCGCGAGCCCAGACCCAGGACTGGTGCACCAACTGACATGAACCATCGCCGAAATCTCCGTTGGCAAGGTCGCCGTGGGAATCGCTGCCCGTACCAGCCCCCCGGCCCGGTTCGTTGTAGAGTTCCCACATGAGCACTCGCGGATCGTCGCGGAAGCGGCCCATGGTCCGCTGCACATAGCCTCTGAGGCGCTCGGCCTCCTCTGGACTAGCTTCGCCCCGACTGAAACGGATGGCGCACTCGCGCCCCGGACTAGTCACCCAGCCGGAGTTGTGATATGCCGGGACCACCTTGGGCTGCGGTCCCAGCTTCGCGGCCGGGTAGTGGCAGTCATCGAAGAAGACGAAGAAGGGGCGGATGCCATGCGCTGCACAGCAGTCGAGGAACTGATCCATGCGCTCGTACAGCCCGGCCTCGTCAGCGGCCCAGACCAGATCATGCAGATAAACGCGATGGGTGTTGAACCCAAGCTCCTCGCACCAACCCAACTCCTTGTCGATGGTCTGCGGGTCCCACGTGCTGGCCTGCCACATGTCGATCTGGTTGATGGCAGTCGCGGGGTAGTAGTTGCACCCGGCGAGCCAGGGCAGTTCATCGTACCAAGCCCAAACCCGTTCGGCAGACCAGCGTCCCGCCACTGCGGCGTAGGGTTCCTGCTGTCCCAAAGCCTGGGCGATCTGTTGAGCATCGAGCATGCCGGCCATCTGAGTTCCTTCCGCCTGGCGTATTGCTGAAATGGTCTGTTCTCCGTGCCACGCCGCCACTCGACGTTTCCCGGAGTCGCCATATAATGTTCCCCCATACGGAAAAGTCGAGGTGCGGCACAGACGTCCTCCGCCTCGGCCTGGGTTGACAGATGGAAAAGCAAAGAGATACACCATGAGAAACGCACTCCTTGCCCTGATCGTGATCGCCCTGGCCACCAGCTTCGGGCGCGCGGTGGAGTTGCCCGTGTGGGACCTGGCCAAGGACGAGATCTCAGCCGTGTTGCAGTCGGGCAAGATCGAGCTAGCGGACGGCAAGATCGAGCTCAAGAACGGTGCGGCCTTCGCTGTCCCCGCCTCCGCTTTCCCCGACCAGAAGAACTTCACCGTCCAGGTCGTCGCCTCGCTGTCCGAGTTCGTGAACCACACCGTCTTCACGCCCATGAACAAGCAGCGCGAGGCGGACGACGGCTTCTCCTTCTACATGAACTACCGGGACAACCCATACTGGGCACGCCAGATCTCAACGGTGGTCAACAAGGTCTACATGTCCTCCATGGGAATCAACGGCCAACGCGGTCCGAAGCTCAACAAGCCCTACACCTTCACCGTGGCTGTCCGCGATGGCTTTGCCACCTTCTACATCGACGACCGGCCCTACAAGAAATGCTACATGGAGCTCATCCCGAATGACAAGCCGATGTGGATCGGGCGCAATGTGAACCCGAAGAACAAATCGATGGCAGCAGTGATCCATGGCGTCAAGGTCTACGGCCCGGACCACAAGTACGTGTCCAAGAAGGAGCCCAAGACCGAGTTCCCGCGCGGCGTGGTCGCCGGGAAGGGCTGGGCGCTGGATATCCCCAAGATCGAGCACCCCGACTGGCCCAAGATCCTGATCTACGGTGACTCCATCTCCATGGGCTACACGCTGCCCACGCGCACACTCCGGACTGGGAAGGCCAATGTCCATCGCCCTCCCACGAACTGCGGCAACATGACCAACGGGCTGAGGAATGTCGAAGCGTGGCTGGCGGATGGAAGGTGGGATGTGATCCACTTCAACTTCGGGATCCACGACATCAAATGCCCGAAACGGGACGGCGTGAACCAGACGAAGATCGACAAATACGAGGAGAATCTACGAACACTTGTCGCCCGTTTGAAGGAGACCGGCGCCACGCTGGTCTGGTGCAGCACGACACAGTCGCCCAAAGCTGTCTGTGGAGCGCCCGGCCGCGACTTTGTCGCCTACAACGCCATAGCCAAGAAAGTCATGGGGGAGAACAAGGTTCAGATCAACGACCTCTATGCCTTCTCCCTACCGCGGCTGAAGGACATCCAGATCCCGGTCAATAGCCATTTCCATGCGGAAGGCTCGAAGGTATTGGCAAGTCAGGTCGCCAAAGCGGTCCAGGCGGCTCTGAGCACACGCCTGAGGAGATGAACAGCACTGCCTGCGAAACTACGCAGTCACGGGAATCTCGTCCCCCACGGCGCTGTGGATGTCCTTGGCCATGATCTTGCCTCTGGTACATGACCCCTGGATTACTCACGGCACCGCGCAGCAGAGCTGTGACGTGCATGTTGATGTTGCGGTCTGATTCACGTGTCGCCTCGCCGCTAAGGGGGAACGAGGGCCATGTCAGCCAGCAGAGCGGTAAGGCCACGAGTACAGAAGATGCACTGTCCCCTGGCCCCCGCCTGACAAGGGCCTCTCCGCCCAAGGTCAGGAGTACCGCTCAGCGGCCCCAGAAGCTCCCGGGGCAGCCGCAGCAGGAACGCCGACTTGCGCAGATTCCGCCGTACCGGTATTGTCCTCGGGCAAACGGGGCGCCGGGCGGCGACCGTACAGACTGGAAGGCAAGCCGGGCCTCGCCGAGTCCCTCAATCGGCAGGGAGAACGAATGAAGATGGAGAATCTGGCGCTGGCGCTCCTAGCCCTGTCCCCGGTAGGCATCCTCAGTGCAATGGAGGACGGGTGGCATGCCGATCCGGACACGTTTGTGTGTACTTGGCTGGTCACTGATTCCTACGCGAATGATGCCGCGAATACCGGGTTCGGGCGTGACTGGGTTGGCGAGGCAACAGTTCGGCCTCGCATGGGTGCCGACTGGCGTTACTTCGACGACCGGCTCTTCACCCGCAGCTACGACAGTTACAACGATCTGTACAGCCACCTCAAGATCAAGCGCGGCGTCTCGGCTGCGGCGCGCGTGGTCTACGCCCACACGTACCTGCATGTTCCTTCGGAGGTGAAGGAGGCCCGGATCGGACTGGGCTACCACAGCGCCTGCCGAGCGTGGCTCAACGGGATCGTTATCTGCGACGACTCGGCTGCGGCCATGGTGCGCGACCAGACGGTGGTCGGCGTGACACTCCGCGCTGGCTGGAACCGCCTGCTGGTGAAGGTCGCCAACCGGGCGGAAGGCCCCCTTGGCTTCTACGTGAGCGTATCGAAGAGAGACCGCCAACCCATTCCCCGGTTGACCGCCTCCGTGCAGGGAGGCGACGGTCCGCTGGCCGTGTGCACTCGAGCCATGGCGGACATCGACACGCCGGTGCTGCCAAACGCCTATCGGGACTGGCCATACGTCCGCGCAGACAGCGCTCCTTTCCTGAATCCCGCTGAGGCGACCGGCTGGAAAACGCAGGTCCAGGGCTGGTACGAAGGCTACCTAGTCAAAGCGCCCAGTCTGCGGTTGCAGGCACAGGGGGGGACACCGACGTACTTGTGGACGCTGACCGAAGGCACACTGCCCGCAGGACTGTCGCTCGAGACGGATGGACGCATCGGCGGCATGGTGGCCGGGGCCTGCCCCCTCGGCACGTTCACATTCTCCGTGCAGGTAACCGATGCGGCCGGCGCCGTTGCCCGGGCAGACCTGGCCATCGTGGTCCGCGAACGCCCGAACCGCTGGGTCGAGGAGTGCGGCCTGATCGGGCTCATTCATTCCCCCGAGAACCTGAGTGCCGAAGAGGTCAAGGACATGGCCAAGCTGATGAAGCGCCAAGGCTACGGATTGGCCATGCCGATCGGCTACGGCAACGGGGCGGCGGACGATATCCCGCGCTGGAAGTCGGTGTTTCAGCCGGACAACCCCCGCGAGCAGGTCCTGGCACGGTACAAACGGGCCATCGAGGGCGAGGGCATGCGCTTCGGTCTGTACCTCGGCGAACTCGAACTGCCGAAAAACCAGGGGCAGGCCGGTTGCCTGGCCCTGTGCGAGGAAGCCTACACGGCGAACCGCCCGTCGGTCCTCTGGATCGACCATGCCGGCCGGAACTTCCCGCTGATGGACGCCGTCTTCAGTATGTGGCGCGCCTATGACGAGGAGGTGGTGATCATCAAGAACGGGGTCCCAAGCAAGGGTGCCTTCGACTGGGACATGCTCTGCTGCGAGGGCTGGGGCGCATGGGGCGACGCCATCTACACATCCTGGCCCACCCCGTTGCCATGGTTCAAGAAGCACCGACTGGAGTCCTGGCGCTTCATCCCCGACCCCCAGGTGCCAGAGCTTTGGGGGGCCGGTCAAGGCGAACCGACCTGGCGCGACTACGTGCCCGTCTTCCTGTCCCTGATCGCAGAGGGTGTCGTGGCGGACCTGGACCACAGCCTGAGGTGGACCCCAGGCGACGAGCCCACCGTCCAGCACCGCGTGCACCAAGGCATCGCCGAGTGGGCCAACCCGCCGGGCAAGCCGTCGCTGGTCCCGTCCTATGTCAACGTCTTCCCGGGACCATTGCTCAACGATGGCCGCTGGGGATACAACGTGATCAACGCCGAGCGGACGACCATCTACCTCTACATTCTCAGGAACGGACTGGACCGGGACGGCGCCCTGGAAAGACTGGGGGCTGTGGCCACGAACGGTCTGCCCCTCAGCGGCTGCGAGGTCCCCGTTCGGCGGGTCACGCTCATGAACACGGATACCTCGCTCAGATTCGAGCAGGACAACCAACGGCTGATCGTGCAGGTGCCCCCTGATCAACTCGACCCGGCGGCCACCATCGTTCGTATCGACCTGGCCGCCCCGCACCCCCCCGGAGTCGGGGCCGACGCATTGGGACGGGATGCCGACGGGGGGATCAACCTGGCCTACAAGAAGCCGGCAAAGCTGCTGTCGCTTGACTGCAAGACGGAACTGGGCCCCTCCGCTCTGAACTACGCGGAGGGCGGGGTGGACGGCAGAGACGGCACCGTAGCCCAGGCCGGCATGCAGTGGCCGTGGGTCTTCCACGTGGACCTGCAAGCCGCGAATGACCTGGCACGCATTAGAGTTCTCTTCGGCAAGACGTGCTTCGCCACCGAGTACAAGGTGATGGTCTCGGAGGATGGCGATGCATGGCGAGAGGTGGTCCACGCACGGGATGCGACCGGCGGCGACGCCGACATCCCCGTCAGCGGTCGGGCCCGATACGTCCGCGTCTTCGGCTTGAAGCCC
>JABGQJ010001239.1 GCA_018648945.1 Victivallales bacterium | reverse complement strand
CCAACAACGCCAAACTGCACAACCATGCCGCCATCGACTGCTTCGTCTTCCCCCGCATTCCCTTCGTGCCCAGCGGCAAGGACCGGCCCAGCATCGCGGCCCCGGCCAAGCCGGACGACTGGTTCCCCGTGGTCTTCGACGACGATCCGCTTTCCCCGGAGTCGGTCACCGACATGTCGCGCCTGGTGGAGGCGCCGGCCGGCAAGTATGGCTTCCTCCAGGCCGACGGGGACGCCCTGCGCTTCGCCAAGAGCGAGGCCCCGGTCAAACTCTGGGGAGTGAATGCCAATCCCGACGCCCGGGCCACGCCCGAGCAGATGAAGCAGCGCGCTCGCTGGCTGCGCAAGCACGGCATCAACCAGGTCCGCCAGCATACCATGATCGATGCCGCGGGGCTGATCCGTCCCGACGGCACGCTCGACCTCCAGCGTCTGGATCGGTACGACCATTGGTTTGCCGCCCTGAAGGAACAGGGGATCTACTCGGTCTGGTCGGTCGTCTACCCCCATCATGGGGCGTTCCTGCGGCCGCGGGATGGGTTGCCCAAGGAGCGGTTCGACGAGTTGAACCAATCTGACAAGGCGCATGACGGCCGCAAGGTCCCCATCGTCAGCAACGACTACATCAACTTCGACCGCGCGTTGCAGGACATCGTTCTGCGCTACTTCCGGCTCATCCTGGACCACCGCAACCCATATACCGGACTAGCCTACAAGGACGATCCGGCGCTGGCCGTCGTGGAATTCCAGAACGAGAGCAATATCTTCTTCCACACGCTCAATGTGCTGCGCACCGAAGCGGCCAAACACCCCTACTACAGCCGCCTGTTACGCCGGGGCTTCTTCGCCTTTACGAAGGACAAGTACGGCACGCGGGAGGCCGTGGCCAAGGCCTGGGGCGGCAAGTGGGACCGGGACGACAAGTGGGAGCAGGGCGAACTGGGCATCATGGCCGCCTTCCACTGGGGGACCGATGGGCCGATCTACGAGTTCAAGCGGCAGACGCGTCGCTGCGGGGACTACATCGCCTTCCTGGAACGCATTCAGCGCCGCTTCTACGAACGGCGCGAGAAGGAACTGCGGGAGATCGGCTTCCAGGGCGTGACCGTGACCACGGCCTGGTTCGGGGCTGGCGCGTCCAATCTGGCGAATCTCTATTGCGACACCGTGGGCGGGATGATCGATCGCCACAACTACTGCGGCGGCGGCGCTGGCAGGCATGCCATTGTCGAAGGCAAGGCCAGCACCATGACCCACCTCGACCAACCCGGCCGGGGACTGTTCAGCATTGGCTTCACCCAGGTGGCGGGCAAGCCCTTCTCCGTCAGCGAGTGGAGCATGACTCCGCCAGCCGCCTGGAAGGCCGAGGCCGCCCCGCTCTTCGCCTTCTACGGTATGGGGCTGCAAGGCTGGGACTCAAGCTCCAACTTCGCCTGCAACGCCGCCCGCATGGGCGATGGCTGGCCCGGTCCCAGCCGCTATGCGAGCCACACCCCACACTACATGGGGCAGTTTCCTGCCCTGTCTCTGGCCGTCTATCGGGGGGACCTCCAGGAGGGGAAGGTGGCCGCCGCGCGCCGAGCGACCGCCAGGGAGCGCCATGCCGGACGCGATGTGCTCCGGGGTGCCCTGGTCGCCGAGAACAAGGACTACAAGGAACTGGCCCAGAACCTGGCCACTCCTCCGGAGCTCTTCGCCATCGGGCGGGTTCTGGTTGGCTTCGGGGATGCCCCGCAGGCAGTCGATCCGGCCCCGTTCTGGGATCAGAAGGGCAAGGTGCTGACCGCGACCAC
>JABGQJ010001238.1 GCA_018648945.1 Victivallales bacterium | reverse complement strand
AGATCGTCCGGCGCTACACCGACAAGGTACAGCATCACGACTGGCCCGGCTTCCGCGACCAGTACCAATACGCGTCCGAGCAGTGTGCCCACGACTGGGTGATCTTCATCGACGCCGACGAGGAGATCTCCCCCCAGCTCGCCGAGGAGATGCAGACCGAGCTGCAACGCAATGCCCGGCGTTCCGACGCGGAGCGCGTTTATGGCTACCATGGGCACCGGCGCACCTTCTTCCTCGGTCGCTGGCATCTCCATGGCGGCTGGGCAAGAGACCACGAGATCCGGCTCTACGACCGCCACCATGGGCGCTGGGAAGGCGGCCTGCACGCCAATATCAAGATCCAGGGGCGCGAGGCGGAGCTCGAGCACTTCTGCTACCACTACACCTACGACAGCATCTCCGATCAGATCCGGACGATGGACAAGTATTCCACCACCATCGCGGGCGACCTCCAGCGCGATGGTACGCGTGTCTCTGCCTGGAAGATGATCGCCAACCCCATCGCCGGCTTCCTCCGCGACTACATTCTGCGTGGCGGATTCCGGGATGGCATGGCCGGATTTGTCGTGGCCGTGAACTGCATGTTCTACGTATTCTGGAAGTACGCCAAGCTCTGGGAGGCCCAACGTGGGTTCTCTCTGTTTGACGAGCACGGCCGCCAGCCCTAAGGTTCCGTCCACCATGAGCGACTTTGGCAGCACAGAAATCGAGTACCCCGCCCAATGGCATGGCCGGGCGATCGTCCACGCGGAACTCGCCGACCAAGCGGAGGCGGCCCTGGGTCGCACCCTCGTCGCCTTTGGCGTCCACGAGCCCCCCGTGCGTGGCGCTGTGTCGAAGAACGGCTCCTATATCACCTTTGCCGTGCGTGCCACCATCCGGGATGCGGCCATGATGGCTGGCCTGCCCGATGCCCTGGCCAAGGTCGAAGGCGTTCGCATGCTCCTCTGACGGTATCTCGTCGATCATGGGATCGACTTCCCCCTATCACATGAAGATTGGAGTGCAGACCATGAAGAAGGGTATTTGCCTGGGTTGTGTGATCGGTGCCGATGTCGCCGAGAAGTACGCCAACGCCGCCAAATTCGGTTTCCAGACCGTGGAGCCCGGCACGCTGGGCAACGCGGCCGACCGGGCCATGCATGCCGAATTGGCCGCAGCCAATGGCATCAAGGTCTCCAGCGTCATGAACCAAGCCCACTGGGGCAAGCCCCTGTCCGATCCCGATGCCGATGTGCGCAAGGCATCCGTGGATGGCATCGTGCAGTCCATCGACACCGCCGTGGTCCTCGGTGCCGACACCGTTCTCGTCGTCCCCGCCGTGGTCAACGACACGGTTTGCTACGAGGACGCCTGGGAACGCTCCATCGAGTCCATCAAGACCGTGCTTCCCTACGCCCGCGAGCAGGGCGTGGTTCTCGCGGTCGAGAATGTCTGGAACAAGTTCCTGCTCAGCCCCATCGAGTTCGCCGCCTACGTGGACGCCTTCGACGACGAATACATGAAGGCCTATTTCGACGTGGGGAACATCGTCCTCTTCGGCATCCCCCAGCAGTGGATTCGCACCCTCGGCAAGCGCATCTGCAAGATCCATGTGAAGGGCTTCGACGCGGCCAGCAAGGCCTTTGTCCAACTGCGCGCGGGTAGCATTGACTGGACTGCCGTCATGGCCGCGCTCCGGGACACCGGCTACGACGATTCCATCACCGCCGAGCTCAACGCTGCGGGCGATGACAAGGTTGCTGGCTTCCAGGTCATCAGCGACGACATGGACGCCATCCTGGCTTCCTAGCTGCCAAC
>JABGQJ010001237.1 GCA_018648945.1 Victivallales bacterium | reverse complement strand
GCCAGTCGGCTCCGGAGGCAACAGCAACTCCGAACACACAAGCAACGGACAGCGAGCGCAGCAACATCATTGACCAGTTCCTCGGGTTGGGGGATGGACCGACCATACCACGTCAAGGGCCGACACGCACGACAGGCGAAGGCGAATCCAGGCTGGCTTCATCCGGCCGCCAGTGACAAGCGACTTCACCCCTCTCCGTCTCCACCGCCCAAAGCAATCGACGTTGCTCCAGAGCGTTCCATGACCCAGCGCCAGTCTCGCTCGAACACGGAGTCGACGGGGCAACGGGGAGCACGGCAGCTCGCGGCCTGCCCATACGTCCCTCTCCTTCGTGTCCCTCCCCGCTCTGCGGGAGGGTGAATCCCTTTCCGGTTGACGGTTGACGGGCTTCCTTCCCCCAATCAAGGAGGCCCTATGGACGCGCGTTGCATGGCTTGGCAGAATGGAACGACTGCCCGCGACACGAACCCGATGGTCCAGGCGATGGATGGCGGATCGGCCTGCAGAATGGGCAATGTGTCAACGAAAATGCGGCGCAGACGGATGCGGGTTAGAGCTCTTCAGGCAACTCGCGCGGCAACTTGGCGGGATCGACGGTGTGGAGCCATGCGGACAGCCCCTTCCAGTTGTTCTCCCCGAAGCGCTCGACCAGGTACCGATAGCCGCGCCCGTAGGCGGGATGGGGGCTGTTCCCGATGCTCCGGAGTTCGTCGGCATAGCGGTGTTTCCGGGCGATGGCGGCCGCCACGTACTGGCAGACGCCTTCCTTCAGCCAGAGGGGGGCCTTCTCATGGACCTTGGGCAGAAATCGGGCCTGGAGCGCGTGCGTCAGTTCGTGTCCGGCGGTGCAGAGAAACTCGTCGGGGGTGAGCCCGTAGAGGATGTAGACGTTCTCCTTCACCTTGCGCTCGGTGCGCAGCACCTTGCCTTGCGCGTCCTTGAAGGTGTCCACCTGCTCCTCGCGCTGGTAGAAGCCGCGTTCCTGGACATTCTCGACCGCCACGCCCCTCTTCCTCGCCGGCATTTTCTCGCGACCGGTCAGCTCCATGGGAGGGAGGGGCTTGATGGCCAGCCCGGTCAGCGCCGCCACCTCGCGCTTGGCCCGTTCGTAGATTGACTGTGCCTCGCGTGCGTCCAGGACGATTTTGCCGACGCACTGGTCGCAGAGAACGCGCTTGTCCGGGAGTTCCTTACCTTCCAGCAGGGGTAGTCGGCAGGCGTCGCAGCGAGGCCCAACCGCGTGGGTCTGGCAGTAGACGTGCCCGCCGATCTTGGCGTATTCCCGCAGAGCCTTCTTGCAGAGCTCGCACTTGGGAAGGGCCTTCTGAACGCACTTCTCAGAACAGTAGCTCCGGGCCTTGTGCTTGACGTATTTGCCGCTGATCCGCTTTCTGCAGACGGCACATTTCGGGAGCGTCTTCCGGTAACAGCTGTCGCCGCAATAGGCCTTCCTGCCGACGGTGAGATAGCGTCCCTGGATCGTCTTGCCGCACTTGAGACAGCGCAGGCGGGCTGCCAAGCACGTATTCGTGGCAACGAGCATGGCAAGCAGCAGCAAGGCGAGGATCGCGGGTCTGGTTCTGCCTTCGTGGTGCATGTCTTCATCCCGTAGTAAATCTGTGTTCCCAGTGTCGAGTAATGTGGGCCTGCCTGAGCATCGAGGCAAGCCGCCAAGCGATGTGACACTGAAGGGAGCCTGCGGCATGGCTTCTCGCCGCCCCCCCCGCTTGCAGCCTTCCAGCTCAGGGGGTGACTTCCAGAACCACGTCGTAGACGGGGGCGCCCTCGCTGCCCGTGCGATAGCG
>JABGQJ010001236.1 GCA_018648945.1 Victivallales bacterium | reverse complement strand
GATCAACTCATCGCCCATCTCGACCGTCAAGTGCCCACGTTTCTTGGTCGCCGCCGGGCCGATGCTGATGGCGCTGGTTCCCATGTTCCGGATCGTGCAGCCCGCGATCAGATTGTCGGCACCACCGACGACCTGGACCGCGCGGCCCCGCCCGTATTCGAGGATGAGGTCGCGCAGGACCACGGATCGGGTCTTGGTCAGTTTCACCAACGGTGCGCCAACCATGGAGATGACGATCTCCGCCCCCGCCATGGACTCCGGCGGATAGAGATAGAGAATGCCCGACTCCCGGTCCAGCACCCATTCACCAGGCACGTCGATCTCCTCCAGCAGGTTCAACGCGGCGAAACGACGGTTCGACTTCAGACCATACATGTGGGGCGTAGTGAAGGTGATGCGCCGGTTCTTCAGATCCATCTTGCCGACCTTCATGACATCGTCGTACCAGTCAAAGGCCCAGTAACCGTGCAGCCAGACCTCGGGGGCCTTGAGCCAACGCTTCGGACGGTCGCCCTTGTATTCGAAGGTACCGGGCCGATCGGGTTTCTCCGCCCAGCGCGGCACCGAGCCACGCTCGGTTACCTTGCCGTATTTGGCCCACTCCTTGCCGTTGGGCCAACGGGAAATGGGCAGCGATTGGCTGTTGAAGAACACCTCCAGCATGGGACCGCCGTTGAAGGCGGCACGACTGAGTGCGCCGAAGTCGGTGATTCCCAACTTGCCCAAGTCGCAGGCGAGAAGCTTGCCTCGTGCGGCGGGGTCGAGACGTTCCAGGATTTTCGCGGCGAGCACTGGCACAAACCGGTCGGCCGCCAGTTTCCTGCCGCCGCTCAACCGCGGTTTCTCGCCGGGGGCGGCGCGAAATACGGTGGGGTCGGCCTTGGTCCCCGAGTCTTGCGCGTCCAGCTCGAAGGTGCCGACCAACTCATGGTTGCCACCGCGCAACCAGACGGTCACCCCCTCCGCTCTGGCTTCGGTGGCAAGGGCCCGCATCGCCTTCCTGGCCCGGACCAACGTCTTGAAGGGCGAAGCCTTCGTGCCCTTCCCCACATCATTCCCACCGGGGGCCACCCAGAACTCCGTCGCCCCCGACGCCAACCCAATGCACATGATCGCCAACCAGACTCTAGCCATTCTCGGTCATTCCTTGCTTCTTGCGCTGTTCGCGCGCCTGGAGGCTGAATTCGCAGCCACAGTAATCCTGCCGGTAGAGACCCAGCTGCTTGGTCAGCTCGAGGCTTCGTCGGAAGCCATCGCGCTTCTTGAAGTCGATCTCAAGAAAGCCGTCCCACACCTCGCGCCCGATTCGGAAGATGTCCGCCGAGCGCTTGTGCGGACTGATTGTCAACGTCGTGGCCAAGCCAGTGAACCCGTGCTCCCGCGCATAGCGGGCCGCCCGCTGGAAGCTGAACTCGAAACAGCGCGCACACCGTGCGCCGCGTTCCGGCTCGTCCTCAAGTCCCCGGACAAACTCTCGCCAAGCGGCGTGGTCGTGAGGATCCACAATCAGCTCCACGTTGCTCGCCTCGGCCAGTTGACGCGCCGCAGCCAAACGCCGTTCGTGCTCCGCCGCCGGGAACAGATTCCCGTTCGAGAAGAACAGCGTCACCTCGCCCTCCTGGCGCAGACGCTCCAGCGATGCCGTGGCACAAGGGCCGCAGCACACGTGGAGGAGCAGCTTGGGCAGTAAGGGCATAGGTGGCTGAGGCTCAATCGAGTTCAGGACCGGGCAGACAAACATACGGAAGAGAATTCTAGCCTCTCTACCCTTGAATCCCAGCTGGTCGCTGGCACATTAATCGACTCGC
>JABGQJ010001235.1 GCA_018648945.1 Victivallales bacterium | reverse complement strand
GACGTGGGCGACTGCGATGAGCACGATGGCACCTGAGCCTCGCGGCCCCTGGGAGGCCATCGAGGCCATCGAGGGCCACTGCCGGCGGATGCGGAGGAACCTCCATGCAGGCCATGTTGCGCTTGTGGAGGCCGATGCCCGGAGCATCATCGGAAACGCCGTCGACCTGGTCGTCACTGCAGCCCTCGACGGCGCGGCAGATCAGGCTGCCGGCTTCGGCGCCGTTCCGAAAAACGGAACGCCCCTCCTCGCTCCGGGTGTTCCCATCCTGGGAAGCACGGACGCCTTCGCTATTGCCATCGCGGTCGGCCGGAAGCGCATCGAGGCCGGTGCTGAGAGCACGCGGGGGGGCCATGATCGAGCACTCCTGCTGCACCGGGTGAAGACGAACCGGCACTCGGATGGGACTGCGCTTGCTGGCCCCTTCGCCCCCAGCCCTGGGCTGGAAGCACTCATGGAGGCCGGGCAGGTCTCCATCCGCAGTGGCAGTCTCAGCATCAACAACTGCGCCCGCAACGCCGGAGAGAGCCCCTCGGCCTGTCCGATGTGCGCCGGCATGTGCCCCCTGGGCAACCAGCCCGTGCAGTCCGTGCCGCCTTACTACACGGACGACGAGGACATCCCCTTCTGATGGCGGGCACCGAGGACATCCGCGCGATGATGCGGACGGCCATCAAGGAGACGGAGGCCGAACTTGAGCGGCTGAAGGCTGGCCTTCGTGCGCTCGGGGAAGAGCCCGAGGTGCGCACCGACGAGCGCAGGAACTCCTGGCATCGGGGGCGGGCCTTCACCGAGTGGTTGTCCCAGCAGCCCGTCGGCATTGAAGTGACTCGTGAGCAGCTTCGGACGCAGTTCGGCTACACCAGTTCGAGCACACCGCTGTCCAGCAGCCGTTGGTTCAAGTTCACACGCCTCGGCATGGGCCGCTACCGCTACGACGGCTGCACGGGAAACGTCCCCCGACAGGACCCGGAGCAGGGCTACGTCCGGGCAGCCATCGCCAGGCAACAGGCGTTGGGCCTGCCAGCCACAAGCCGTCCTGGCTGAAACTCGTCGGAAGGTTGCGCGGGGTGTTTGACGCGCGCACGTCAACTAGACGTCTTGGATGTCGAGGGTGAAGGTGCGGGTCTGCCAGAAGGTTGGCGGCATCACCTCACGTGCGTGGGTGACCACTTCCTCGATCGTCCAGTCTCCCTCCAGCGCGAACATGCTGTGCATGCCGTAGCGGCTGTCTCCTCCACTGCGGTCGAAGAAGTTCACGATGGTCCAGCCCCCCTTGGCGAAGCGAACACCGCGCCCCTCGACCTCGTCGGCGCGCTCGTAGCTGCGGTACTCCGCGCTCCCGCGGCCGCGATGACCTCGAAGTTCGTGGATCTTGCCGGGACGGTCGAGGTACAGCCCCCACCCGATCGCATGAGCAACCTCCTCGGTGAGCCGGTACGCATCATCCAGGCTGTTGCGAGGGACCCAGGCGGAAATGCCGGAGCCGCGAAGAGACCCCTGATAGAGAAAGCGCACCTTCGGCCGCGGCATGGTGTCGACCCAGCCTGGGGCGTACATGTCCATCTCACCGCGACTGAATCCGCCCCGGGCACACAGCCGGTCCAGGGACTGGCCTGTCCCATACTCCTCGGCGTAGGCCGCCCAGGCGCGCTCTCCATCCGTTCGGGAGCATGTCCCTGGCTGACGCCGCGCGTAATCCCGCGTGCCCTGATCTCCTTGCACAGGACAGTCGTCCACAGCCCGATCTCCTGCAGTAGCTCGACGGATGAGAGACATGGCGGGAAGTCTACCTCGGACCCCCAACGTGCGAGGCCCC
>JABGQJ010001234.1 GCA_018648945.1 Victivallales bacterium | reverse complement strand
CGCCACTTCTCTGGCGCCGCGAACCAATTCGGTACACATGGCCGTGCCTCGGGGGGCTTCCGACCTGCGTCGGGCCCTTGATGGCGCCCTCCGAGATATCCGGATGAGCGGCACTCTCCGTCGCATCCATCGGCGCTACTACCCTTTCGATATCGAGTAGGAAGGTGTCTCAGGCATGACCCACCGATCCCCCCAACGTGGCAGGAACCGCCACCCAAGTCTCGGGCCAGTCCTGTTGCTGTCCTGTGGCGCTCTTGTTCTCTACCTCGTGTCCGTCTCCCATTTCGTCGTCTCCTGTCTCGACCAGATCAGGCAGGCGGTGGAGACGACTCGTCACGCGTACTTGCCCGACGCGGTGCGGCAACAACAGGATGCAGCCAATGCCGAGCGGCTGCACCGATTCGCGGCCGTGGTGCGCTACGCGACCGACGGGGAAGCCCGTCGGCAGGCTGCATTGCACGTGCAGACTATGGTCCTGAACGCCTCGCCTTCCCGGGCCACGGACACGCGGGTCCGCTGGCGGCTGGGAGCCCGGCTGGTGAAGGATCTGGCCCGTCTGCGCCAGCGGCAGGACGAACTGGCGGACATGTGGCAGGGCCAAGCCATTCGTCTGTGCCTGTTGCGGGAGAAGCTCGGGGAGGGGGCCGACCCAGGTGGTCTCCGCGCCCGGGTGGACCGCCTGCTTGCCGACCCTCTGCCGGGCAGTGTGCGCCCCGTGTCGAACGCTGCCCTGCCTAAGGATGCGTCGGAGGTCACGCGCTGGCTGAAGGAGATGGAGGATACGCGCCAGGAAGCCCGCTTGGTTGCGGCAGACGTGCGGGCCACCTGGGAGCGGTGCGACGATGTTCTCACTGCGCTGGCTGACAGCATCGGCGCCGATGCCTGTCTTCGGCTGGATGGGCTGATCGCCGATCTGGCGCAGCAGGTGCACGGCCTGCAGCGGCTTGCCGCGTGGTTGATGGTCCTCACGTTCGGCGTGCTGCTGGCCGTCTCGGTCTTCCTCTATCGGCGCGTGGTGCGTCCCGTGCTGGCCTATGCCCGAGCCGTCTGTTCCGGAGACCGCAGTCAATTGCCCGAGAATCCCCATTTCCGCGAACTGCATGAAATCGGCGAGGCCCTGCGAAGGGACGATGCCAAGCCCACTGCCTCGCCCACTACCGACGAGGGAGAGACGTGAGCGGGAAGATCGCCTGTGCCCTTGATCCGGGTTCCGCGCTGCGGAATCTGCCGCCGTTCCCGATCGTGCTAGTGACGACACGAACCAACATCATCACCATCGGTCAGATCCACTACTTCTCCTTCGCTCCGCTACAGATCGGCATCGCGGTGGCCCATGCGCGCCATACCCATGGCCTGATCGAGGACGAGGGGGAATTCGCGGTCAATGTCCCCGATGAGGGGTTGCTGGAGGCAGTGCGCATCTGCGGGCGTTGCTCCGGCCGGGACACGGACAAGTTCGCCGCAGCGGGCCTGACTCGCGAGCCTTGCACGGCGATCGCCGCGACCGGCATCGCGGAGTGCGGTGCGCGCCTGGAGTGTCGCGTGGCGCAACGCCTGGAGTTCGCGGATCGGACCTGGTTCATCGGGCCGGTCGTGGCAGCTTCTGCGGTTGCGGACCACATCGGGCGTCAGGCCTTGCAGTGCGATCGGCTGGGGTACGCGAACGCGCCGCGGGAGATTGGCACGCGGTAGCAGTCCGGGCTTGATTGCCCCCTGCCTGCCAGTAGGTTGGGCTGTGGCTTTCGTCGTCTTCTCTGTCAACTTCTGGAGGAGTCCATCATGCTCCGCTTTGCCCGCATGTTCCTCGCCGCCGCATTCCT
>JABGQJ010001233.1 GCA_018648945.1 Victivallales bacterium | reverse complement strand
CTCCACACCGGCGACATGGGCTATGTCGAGGATGGCTTCCTCTTCCTCGATGGGCGCCAGGGCAACATGATCGTCCTTGTGGGCGGCGAGAAGGTCCATCCCGAGCATGTCGAGGATGCCATCAAAGGGTCGCCGCTGGTCTCCGAAGCCATGGTCTTCGGAGACAAATGCAAGAACCTCTATGCCTGCGTCAACGTCGATCCCGAGGAGTACGCTGCCTTGCCCGAGGGGGAAGCCATGGCGCGCCTCCGGGACGAAGTCCGCGTGCGCACGCAACATCTGGCCTCCTTCCAGCGTCCAAAAGGTGTCTTGGTCCTTCCCGACTTCACGATCGAAGCGGGAACGCTCACGGCAACACTGAAGATTCGTCGACACAAAGTGTGGGAAATGAGCGCGGACCCGATCCGGGCCTTCCTGAAGAAGAACAACGAGGAGTTGGTAGCGCGGGACGACAACGGCGACGCCAGTGCCTTCGAAGGCATTGGCAAGACCCTAGCCAGCGAATAGTCCCGATGCCTGCCGACTCCCCGACCAGGGAACATGGACGATGCCTGAACTCGACCTCTCGACCACCTATCTCGGACTCGCCCTCCGCAATCCTCTGATCGTCGGTTCCGGCCCGCTCACCGACAGCGTCGCCGGCGTCAAGCAATGCGCTGAAGCCGGTGCCGGTGCCGTGGTGCTGAAGTCTCTCTTCGAGGAGGAGATCCGCGCCGATGCGGACCAGATGAGCGACACGCTGAGCGAGGCGGCTGCCTGGCATTCCGAAGTGTACGAGTACCTCCAGGCCGACATCGGCATGCGCTACGGACCCCGCAAGTACCTTGAGATGGTCACCGGTGCCGCCGCTGCCGTGGACATCCCCGTCATCGCCAGCATCAACTGCGTCAGCGCCGACACCTGGCCCGAGTTTGCCGCCGAAGTCGCCGCCGCAGGCGCCGACGCCCTCGAATTGAATGTGGCCATCTTCCCCCGCGACACGCAGGAGACCGCCAGCCAAATCGAGCAACGGATCGTCGATATCGCCGCCGCCGCTTCCCAGGCCGTGGACATTCCCGTCTCCGTCAAGCTCGCCGACACCTTCACCGCCTTGCCGAACCTGGTCCTCCGCCTGCGCCAGGCCGGTGCCCGGGGCTGCGTGCTCTTCAACCGCCTCTACCAGCCCACCATCCACCCCGAGACCATGAAGGTGGTTGGCGGTGCCCGCTACAGCACCCCCGCCGAGAGCGCCCTCGCCATCCGCTGGCTCGCCGTGCTTTCCGGCTGCCTCGATCTCGACTTTGCCGCCGCCACCGGCTTCCACGCCGGCACCCACCTTGCCCGCGGCATCCTGGCCGGCGCCAACGCCGTCCAGATGCTCACCGCCCTCGACCGCCAAGGCATCGGCCAGATTCAGACCGTCCTCTCCGAGCTGCGCAACTGGATGACTCGCAAGGAATTCTCCTGTCTCGACGACTTCCGGGGACTCGTCAGTCAGGGCCACCACCCCGAGGAGCCCCTCTTCACCCGCCTCCAGTACATGAAGCGCCTCGCGGGAGAGTAGCCGGGGGGGAAGTACAGAATGCAGAAGTGAGAATGCAGAGTGGGGGAGGAACTCCCAACGCCCAACATCGAGCAGGGACGGTGCCCCGAATGGGGGGGTGAAGGAACGGTGTGGAGCGCTCTTCTGCCACGACTCCCTATGGGGTGGACCCCAAGTCATCCTGCATTTCCCCAACCCGGTTGACCTCCGACAATTCCCGGCTACTGTACCCATTCGCTGATCCTGATCAGCACCAATGGGGCTGTAGCTCAGTTGGCTAGAGCGGTACGTTCGCAACGTACAG
>JABGQJ010001232.1 GCA_018648945.1 Victivallales bacterium | reverse complement strand
TCCGGACGTGGGGCACGAGTTCGACTTCGATGCCATGACCGACTGGTTTGCCGAGGCCGGCGTGGACTTCATCGTCTTCCCGGCGCGCTGCAATCTGGGCACGGCCTACTACCCGACCAAACTGGGCGTGCCGCACGAGGCCATGGAGCGCGATCTGTTCGGCGAGCTAGCGGCGGCCTGCCATGCCAAGGGCATCGCCATTTCGGCCTACATCAACGTGGGACTGAGCCACGAGGAGTCCTACCGGCATCGCGACTGGACCGTGCTGCGGGCGGATGGGCATATGTACGGCGAGCCCTTCGGCCACTCCTTCTTCCGCCAGATGTGCTACAACACGGGCTATGCCGACCATGTGCTGGGCATGGCGCGGGAAGTGGTGGAGTGGTACGGCGTGGACGGGCTCTTCTTCGACTGCTTCCACACCCAGCCCTGCATCGGTATCGAGTGCATGGAGAAGATGAAGGCCGAGGGCGTGGACTTCGAGGACTCGGTGCAGCTCAACGACTTCAACTACCGCAAGATGCTGACCATGGCCCGGAAGCTCTCCGAGGGCGTGCGCGCGGCGAACCCCGATCTGCTGCTCTACTTCAATGGCATCGACTACGAAGCCCAGGCGGAACTGGGCAGCTACCTCGAACTGGAGTGCCTGCCGCAGGGCGGCTGGGGCTACGAGCTGCTGCCCATGGTCGCGCGCTACATGCGTACTCTCGGCAAGCCCATGCTGAACATGACTGGGCGCTTCCAGAAGAGCTGGGGCGACTTTGGTGGCGTCCGCACGGCCCCCAGTGTCGAGTTCGATTGCATTCGCGGCATTGCCAACGGCGTGCCGCCCACCATCGGCGACCATTTCCACCCGCGCGGGGATCTCAACCGGGCGGTGATGGCGATGGACAACGAGGTTTATGCCAACCTGCGCCCCCTGCAGCCCTGGATCAAGGATGCGAAGGCGGTGGTGGAGATTGGCAATGTGATGAAGTGCGGCTATCCCGGCTATGGCTGGGCTGGCGGTACTCGCCCGCAAGAGAAGAAGCTGGCCGTGCAGGCGACCAAGTCCGCGACCCGCGTGCTGGCCGAGTTGAAGATGCAGTTCGACAACGTCACCCTTGCCTCGTCCTGGGACCAGTACAAGGTGCTCGTGTTGCCCGACGAAATCGAGGTGGACAAAGCGATGGCCGCCCGGCTACAGGCCCACCTGGACGCCGGCGGCACCATCATCTCTTCCGGCAACTCCGGGCTCGACCCCGAGCATTCCCAGTTCGCGCTGGATGCCTGGGGGGTGAAGTACATGGGCCCCGATCCCTACGACCCCGCCTACATTCAGTTTGGCCCGGATTTTGTCGCTGGCATGCCCGACATGCCCGTGACTCTCTACGAAAAGGGCACCGACATCGAGGCCCGTGATGGCACCGAGATTCTCGCCACCATCGTGGCCCCCTACTACAACAACATCTGGAACGGCCGCCATGGCAACCGCTACACGCCGCCGCACGTGGACACCGGCCGCCCCGCCATCACCCGCAATGGCCGCGTGGCCCATGTGAGTCACCCCGTGTTCCGCACCTACTTCACCAGCGCCGCCCTGCCCATGCGCCAGATCATCGCCAATCTGTTGGCTGAGTATCTGCCCGAACCCCTGACCCGCGCGCCAGGCGCGCCGTCCTTCAGCCGGGTCACGGTCACGGCGCAGCCCGGTCGGCGCATGGTCTACATCATGGCCTACCTACCCGAGGCCCGAGGCGCGGGTGTGAACATGGTCGAGGAACCCCTGGAGCTGAACGACTTCACCGTCCAACTGCGTCTGGATGGTGCCATCCCCAGGAAGGTCTAC
>JABGQJ010001231.1 GCA_018648945.1 Victivallales bacterium | reverse complement strand
CACGTGGCATCACGACACGCAGATCTACGAGACGACTGGGAAGGCACGCGAGGCGATGGTTGCCGCCCTGGACGATCTGGCCAAGCACAACATCCCCTTCATCCGCTTCTTTGCCGGGGTCGGCTACCCCGTGGATGCGCAGAAGCTGTACATGAAGGATCGCGAGGCGTATTGGCAGCAGATGGACGAGCTGTTCGAGCTGTGCCGCGAACGCAACATCCGGCTCATCCCGAGCCTGACAATCTTCGGGACCTGGGCCGGTTACCACGGCGAACACAAGAACGCCATCCTGGACCCAGAGTCCAAGACCTACGCCTCCGCCTATGGCTATGTGCGCGAGTTCGTCACCCGGTACCGCGACGATCCGGTCGTGCTGCTATGGGAGCTGCACAATGAGATTTTCCTGCATGCGGATCTCAACTTCACGGGCCGGAAGGCTGGACATCCTGGCGTCTTCCTGCCGGACACGCCCGGCAACCGGGGAGAGCCCACGACCATCGAGGACTACTACAACACGGCGATGCTGGCCCGGATCTGCGGCGACATGACCCGGTTCATCAAAGCCATCGACCCCAATCATCTGGTGACGACGGGGGACGCGCATCCACGGGATTGCAGCAAGTCCCTGCGCGAGAACTGGCCAAAGCACGTCTGGACGTTCGACACGATCGCGGAGCACTGCGACAGCCTGTTGCTGCAGCAAGCCCGGCCGCTGGACGTGATCAGTCTGCACGTCTATGGCAACACGGGGAGCCAGCAGAAGGTCGACAAGCTGCCCATCATCGACTATGCCCAGGCCATGATCCGGGCCGGGCAGCAGGACAAGCGCCCCGTCCTGATCGGGGAGTTCGGCCAGGGGCGGAAGGGCTTCCTCAAGGACGATCCCGAGGCGGCGTGGTTCCTGAAGTGCTTCGACATGTTCGACACGGAGGGCGTCTCGCTGATCACCCTGTGGACCGTCCACTTCCCCTGGCAGAAGAAGGACTTCAACCTCACCAACTGCGCGGCCCACCCGGTGGTGTTCGAGCGCATGGCCCGCTTCAACAAAGCGCACGCTGCGGCGCCGACTCCCCTTGGGACGCGCAGTGGGCAGCCAGGCGACTGAGCGTGTGGCTTCGGGGGGTGGAGGCTGCGCCTTCTGGGGGCGGGGGGCAATGGGCGATGGCAGGAGGCAGCCGTTCGGCGGTGTGTCACGCGGCCCCCGCTTCCTAGCCTCCGCAGGAGGCGACCTGCAGTAGCCACGGGTGCCAACCCGTGGTATACCAGAGCAAACGAGACCGAGCCCCCGCAGGGCGGCGACATCCACCCCCCTGCTCCTGCACCACACGTCGCCGTGTTGGCGTCAGTCACACGTCTGGTTCACGGGGCTTGCGCCCTCCTGTTGTCTGTCGCCGCCCTGGCGGGGGCTCGGTCGTTTGGGTCTCGACGATCCCACGGGTTACGCACCCGTGGCTACTGGATTCCGCCCCCGTGCGGGGGCTGCGGTGGGTCGGGATGGCAGGAGGGGGTAGTTTGGCGGTGCGTCACGCGGCGGAGGCCCGCCGCCTCTCCAGGGCGTCTGCAAGGGCCGGGCGTACGGATCGGGCGGAGCGTTCTGGAGGGGTACCCGGCCTGGGGCGCGGGGAGCGCGGCAGGGACGGGGGGTGGTTGTTTGGCGATGCGTCACGCGGCGGAGGCCCGCCCCTCCAGCGCGAGTGCAGAGGCCAGGCGTGCGGATCGGGCGTGGTTAGCTGCGGTGCTGGAAGCCGTAGTCGGGCTTGGGCAGGATGGGGACGTCGCGGTGGTGGGCTTGGAGGATGGTGAAGAGGCGATCCTGCTCTTCGGGGAAGGC
>JABGQJ010001230.1 GCA_018648945.1 Victivallales bacterium | reverse complement strand
GCGCCAGGTCGCTGGTCCAGCCGCCCGGCTGGCTCAGTTCATCGAACCAAGGGCCCGGCGGGTCGTCCCGATGTCGTTCCATGCCCTGGATCTTGCAGGCCAGTTGCCAGGAGAATGGGGCCTTGTGCATATAGGTGGTCTCTTCGCCTGAGGTCTCGGGGATCAGGTGGGAGGGTGAGGTCTGGATGAGCCCCATGAAGTCACGCGTATTGGCGAGCTCGGCGTCGATGCAGGCAGCCAGGCGTTGGCGATGCACGCTGTTCTCGGGGTGCTCCCGGTTCTCGGCCAGACAGGCGTGGATGGCTTCCTGGGCTTCGAGCAGATTGCGGTCCGTGACGAGCAGATGGTACAGGCAGCGCAGTCGGTCGCGCACGTCGCGGCTGGTGTCGGAGAGGGACGGCATCCGGTCCAGCCCAGCGATGGCTTGGGCGAGCGGAGGCAGGACGTCTTGCTCGATGCTGAGGACCCCGGCTACGGCCCGGTCATCGGCAACCATCCGTCCCCAGCCCTTGTAGAAATGGTCGATCCAGGCCGGGTCGGTGGGGCCGACTGTGAACTCAAGGTGGCGGTAGTGTCGCCAGTCCTCCCAGACCAGCAGGGACTGGTTGGGGACGAGGGGTCTGACCAGCCGTCGCCAGAGGGTGCGACCGGAGACGAAGTTCACGGTCCAGGTCACTGGCTGCACGTGCCGGACGGCCTGGTCACCCAACTGCCAGGCCTGCAGCAGGGCTTCGGCTTCGCTGTCCGACCCCGTCCAAGTCTGTGCGCGCTCGGCCAGGAAACCGTCCAGATCGAGGGCTTCCCCTTCAAGATTGAAGGCCCGGATCACGTCGCTGTTGATGTAGTTCGGCACGAAGACCTCGGTCTGCAGGCCACCCCGGTGGACCAGATCTCGCACCTGACCGTCTTGACGGAGGCTGCGGAGTCGGTCGAAGGTCAAGTGTGGGTGAGGGATCCCGTGCATGGGGCCGAGTGGTTTCCACCAGTTGCTCAGGCCCTCGACCTGGAATTGGGGTTCCCAGCCAAGGGAGCGGATCTTCTCGCCGCGTTCCTCGTCCAGGCGGGTCGAGGCCCCCTGGGTTTCGCTCTTGGCCCAGGAGACGGTGAAGCTGGTGCCGATGTCCTTGGGCAAGCTGGAGAGGATGTCACTGATCTCGTCGGGCAGGATCTGGCCTGCCACCTCATGGTCCTGGAACCAGGCCAGACAGATGGTTGCCTGGAAGTCGGGATTCACCGTGCGCCCACCATCGCGAAGGGCGGTCATCAGGGCCCGGACGGAGTCCCGCACCGGGCGTTTGCGGGCCATCCGCGGCCCATTGGGCCCGGCGTAGAGCTGGCGAGCCCAGGGGAAGCCGGCGTTGCTGTCCTGGGACCAGATGGACACGCGCGCGATCTGGGGGGCTTCAACCAGCAGGTTCTGCATCAGCTCCCGGTAGTGCTCCTGCACCATGGGATGGCAGGGGTCGAGGGCGAACTCGGCCTCGGCGGAGTAGTCGGAGCAGTCCACCCGCGCCCCGCGCAGGTCGGGGTACCTGTCGAAGAAGCGCTCGGGAATGACGCGCGGCTCGAAGGCTTGCACTGTGGGGGCGAGTCCCCACTTCAGGGCGATCTCGTAGTATTGCTTGAGCTTGGCCAGGTTGCGCTCCAGCAGGCGGTGGTCGTAGGTGCCTCGGTTGAGGGTCGATTCCACGAACATGTCCAGGCCGGCCGAGTAGATGCACCACCACTGGTACATGTCGTCGTAGCAGCGCCGTTCGCGGACCTGGATGGGCACGGCATCGGCCAGCATGTTGACCTCTAGCGAGGTGCCGCCGATCCGTAGGATATCCTGG
>JABGQJ010000123.1 GCA_018648945.1 Victivallales bacterium | reverse complement strand
TCCCAAGCAGATCGGCGTGCTGGGGGATGCCAAAGCCCTGCTGAGCTACCGGAAGGTCGGGGCGGACTTCGCCGTCGTCTTCGGGGGCAAAGCAGAGACCGGCCAGGACAAAGGTCTGAAGGTCATCGACGCCTCTCAACTCGGTGCCCCGCTCGCCAAGGACAGCCCCTGGCTCACCGATCTACTGAAGTGGCTGGAGCCCAGGAAGACGAAGGTCTTCTGAGGGCCTTGCGCGCTCGGCAACCGCCATGCTCACTTGGTGATTTCGACATAACTGAAGGCACCGATGTCCCATGCCCCGGTCTTCGGGAGCAAGTTGCCGGCAGAATCCGTGGCATAGTGCTTGCTCAAGTTCAGGGCTCTGCCCCGAAGCGGGCTGTCGCTGCGCAAGCGGAAGTCTCTCCGAGGCATGTTCAGCAGACCAGGATCCCCGTCGCTCTTGGCGGAGTCGACATTCCAGAACCAGTTGTTCTTGGCGACTACTCGACTGGCCTTCTTGTAGGGGCTGCCGCGGAAACACTTCGCCGTACCGACATAGAGGTTGTTCCGGAAGAGAATCCCGGGGAACGCGGTATAGACGATGTCGTACATCGGCGATCCGAAATCGTTGGTGCGAATCACGGTGTTGTTGTCGAAAACGGTGTCGATGCATGGAGCGTGCATATAGACGAAGCTCTGGGCGTCGTAGCTGACGTTGAAGGCAATGCGCAGGTTGGAGACTTTCTGCACCATTGGCTTGTAGTCGGCTTTCCAGCTCGACTCGAAGAAGCCGGCATTGCCCTCCGTGTAGTTGTGGTGGATATAGACGTTCTTCTTGTGGTACCGTCCGTCATCCAGTTCGATAGCCCCGCCATCGGAGCCATATGGGCTGTTCAGGGTCAGGTAGTTCTTGATGGTGTTGTGGGAGACCTCCTGGTTGCCGATCCCGAGTTGGATCCCCATCGGTCCCCAGGCGCCGGTAGCACCCGGGCGCGTCCACAGGGCGTGGCTCGGACCATCCATCTGATTCCGGGTGATGAGCGTGAATTCGCCCGTGGACTGGATGGCTTTGGTGCATTTTGTGAAGAGGTTGTCGCGGATAATGTTGTGCGTAGCGCCAGACATGTTGAAGACGGCCCCCATCTGGAAGATGCTCTTCAACCGGCTGGCACGTTTGGTCGGGGGCGTATCGTGGAAGTGGAGTTTCTCGACAATCAGGTAGCTTCCTGAAAGGCGGATGCAGTTGCCATTCATGTCGCGATCGTCGGGATTGGTGAGTCGCGGTGCCTCGCCCTTGCCGTAGGCGGTGAGGAGGATCGGTTCCTTGGCCGTGCCCGACTCCGCGATGTGGATGGGCCCGGAGAAGCGCGAACCGCGTTTGAGCATGACAGTGTCCCCAGGGCGAAGCTTGGCCTTCTGCGCCATGGTGTGCGACTTCCAAGGCGTCGCCTCCGTCTGCCCGTCGCTGCGATCATCCCCGCCCTGGGAGTCGATGTAATAGGTCGAGGCGACCGCAGCAGGCGCATGCAGAAACACAGATGATGACAGAATCACCGACAGAGCAAGCCAATTCCTGTTCATCAGATGCTCCTTCCCGATGCGGAGTGCGCCCAACACGATCTGTGTTCAGCCGAGCCGTCGCGCCCAGAGGGGGGCGGGAGTTCTGGGCGTCTCCGGCGCCCCTTGACTCTGGATACGGTAGCCCTCGGGTGGGCCTCGTGCCAGGAGTCTTCGGGAGCCGGACTGGGCCACCCGGGACATCGGACCGTCTTAGGGGGGATGGCGATCCCTTGGGCCATGGCGCTGTCCTTGCTGCTGTCGCTCTCTGCTCCCCAGTCGTGATTAGGCATAGTCGTGGCTCCGGGCAACGGAAAGCGCCGTCCCCCGAACCCAGAACACGTAGTCTTGGGGGAGATGACGCGAGACTGGCGCTACTCCCCCGTCGCGACCTCAGGCAAGAGGAAGAAGCCGTGGGCGGGGCCAACCTGCTCCTTCGTCAGTTTGCTCTGCCAGACTACCTGCTTCTGGCGGTTGACCTCGAAGAACGGGACCTTGCCGCCCGCGTTGCAGATGACGATGTTGCCATTGGGAAGAGTCCGGAAGCCAGCGAACCAGCGTGGGCCCATCTCCTTGACTTCGGCCTTGGTCAGTCGCCAGACGATCTGTTTGCCGGGCGTGACCTCGATGATCCCGTCCCGCCCGCTGATGAGGGTGTTCCCGTTCCCGAGTCGCGCCGTTCCGAACGGGGGGAACGGCGTCTTCACCTCCCAGACGAGCTTCCCAGCCAGCGTGTACTCCGCCACGAAACGGCTTGATTCCTCAACCACGAGAACATGCCCGTTGTCGAGTTCCCGGACAATGGTGGTGGAGTGCTTCCTGTGCTTGGCCCGTACCTTGATGGTATGGACGACCTCCCCCTCGGGATTGACGACGAGAACCGCGCCCTGACCGGAGGCCCCCACCAAGGTGTTGCCGTTCTTCATGCGCTGGCAGGAGATCACATATTGCCCTGGTATCCTGTACCCCCAGACGGTCTTCCCAGACGGAGCCACTTCTCGGACACCACACTCCCCCTTCTGGTTGAAGGGAAAGAGCACGTTGCCGTTCACCAGTCCCCACACATCTCGGCACACCCCGCTTGGCGTGCGCCAGACAGTTCGCCCGTCCCGGTCGACCTTGATCACCTGGGTCTCGGTGGCGATCAGCATTGGCCTCATGGGAGATGGCCCCCCCGGCTTGCCGGACTCTGGCTGAGCGGCAGACGGGGTGGCGATGCCAACGCATGTCGCTGCCAGCAACCAGTTGCGGCGAATCATGGTGAACGGGAGCTTCTTCATTGGTCTCATCGTGCTGCGTACCTTTCCTGGGTATTGCCACGAGCAAGAGAATAGCAGTCGGTGATGAGCGGGGCAAACGCACGTGGCTGCGCCTTCCGCTGGGGGTGACGGCTGCCATATGGTCGCCTCAGCCGGCGCTCAGAGGGCGCGGCAGAGCTTGTGACAGGGTGTAGGTTGGCTACCGATGACAAGCTGACTTCCCAACCAGGTCCACGACTCGGGAGAGCTGCCAAATGGCACACGTGCCGACATCATGCTGGAGAATGTGGTCCCTGGCTGTGGTGGCGACCGCATGTTCGCTCATGTCCCTCGCCGCTGCCCCATCCATTGTCTGGACGCACACTCCGTTGCATGCCCCGGCGCCGGCTTGGCCGGACCCGGGGAAGGAGTGGAACCGGCTGGCGTTCGATCGAGCCCACCGGGTGACGGTTGCGGGGGATCTGGTGGTTTTCGCGTCCTCTGCCGATCACCAGGTGCATGCACTCTCTATGCGCACGGGTGAGGAACGTTGGCGGTTCTCTGCCGAGGGTCCCGTGCGTTTTGCCCCGGCAACGGCTGCTGGTCGGCTCTACGTACCGAGTGACGATGGGCGGCTATACTGTCTCCAGGCCGCGACGGGGGAGTTGCTCTGGACGTTTCGTGGCGCACCTCGCGATCAGCGGCTGGTTGGGAACGGGCGGGTCATCTCCCGGTGGCCCATGCGGTCAAGCGCCATCGTTCGGGATGGTGTCGTGTACTGCACGGCGGGGATGTGGTCCTCCGACGGTGTGTATGTCTACGCCCTCGACGCCACCACAGGCAAGGTGATCTGGAAGAACGACTCCAGTGCCCAGGTCTATCAGAAGATGCCGCATGACAGCGCCGAGAGCATCTCTGGGCTGAGTCCCCAGGGTTACCTGCTCGTGGCTGGCGACACGCTGATTGTCCCCACTGGTCGTTCGACGCCGGTGGGCTTCGACATTCGTACGGGTGAACGACTCTACATGCGCACCAATTTCACCAAACGTCATCACCCCGGCAGTTCATGGCTCACGTTGATCAACGACTTGGTCGTCTCCGAACGCCGGAAGCCGCGCATGATCAAGGTCCTGCCGGGCCGCAAGGGACCAGCGAACTCGGAGGGCCTCATCGGCTGGCATCACAGAACCGGCGACCTGCGCTTCGCCCTGACCGGCAAGCACCGCGCCGCCACGAATGCGACGCGGCTCTTCCTTACCGGCAGTGGCACGATCTGGGGCTGCAATCTCAGCAAGTTCATGGCGATCGCGGACGGCAAGTTGCGGCAAGACACTACCGGCACGGTCGCCGATACGGTCAAGATCCGCAGCCTGGCGCACGAGCTGGACATGCCCTGGTCGCGGGTCCGCGTTCCCGTCGCCAAACTCGAGGACTACCGGGGGGCGGTGATCTGGGAGGCCCCGCTTGGGCTCACCTACGAGCTGGCTGTCCTGCCAGGGATGGTTGTCGCGGGAGGCGAGAAGGAGGTGACGGCCTTCGCTGCCAACACGGGGCGCGAGCTCTGGCGGGTACCAGTGGACAGTCCCGTTGGTGGGCTGTACCCAGTCGGGGATCGCCTCCTGGTCAGTACCGAGTCGGGGAGAATCATGTGCCTTGGCGGGCCCGGCGACACGCCCAATGGACCGGTTGGCTCAACCGCGGAACAGATTGCGGCCCCAGCGGCAGCGGCAGCGATGGTCGCGGACATCCTTAGAGAGACGAAGGTGAAGGCGGGGTACGCTTGGGTGCTGTCGGGATCAAGCGGGGCCGACCTGGCCCTCGCGCTCGCCCAGCGAACAGAGCTGGACATTACCGTGCTGGGAAAGGGGCTGGGCAAGGCACGTGCTGCCCGCCAGCAACTGGCCCGGACTGGTCTCTACGGCACACGCATCGCCATTCACAGTGGCACTCTCGGTACCGTCTCCTATGCCCAGTACTTCGCGGATCTCGTCGTCGTGGATCAGCCGCTATCTGGATTGCCGATGGCCCAGATCTGGCGCTCTGTGCGACCCCACGGGGGGAAGCTGTGGTTGGCCCAACCGGCAGCGGCGGCGACCGCTGCGCTGGTCGAGGCCGGGATTCCGCGCGAGCAGTTCACCGTCCGTTCGGGACCGGGGCAGACCGTCATCCTGCGCGGGGCTCTGCCCGGCGAAGGCACGTGGACGGACAAATACGCGGATGCGGGGCGGAGTAGTGCCTCGGCCGAGAAGCGCGTCCGCTTCCCATTGCGCATGCTCTGGTTCGGCGGCACCAGCCCCGAGCTCATGACCGACCGGCACTGGATCCCAGCCCCCCCACTCTACGCCCGGGGGAGGATGTTCCTGCAGGGATCCTATGACGTCGTGGCCGTCGATGCCTACAATGGTCGGGAACTGTGGTCACACCACTTCCCGGAGCTGAAGCGCATGGGCTTCGCGTATCGCGGCGGCTCGATCGTCACGGATGGGGACCACGTGTACGCCGTGCTTGGCACGCGGTGTGTTCAGCTCGATGCCATCAGCGGCAAGACCGTCCGCAGTTTTGCCGCGCCGGTGACGACCGAGGAGCTCGCAACCTTGGCGGATCAGTTGCCCTACACCGTGTTCCCGCCGCGAGCTGCTGCCTGGGCCAAGTCCATCAAGAAGGCAGAGAAACGCACGGGTCCGGAACCGGATATTCTGACATCGGGGCAGGTCTACTTCCAGGACAACCGCCCGGTCTGGGAGTATTTGGCCGTCACGGATCAGGTCGTGGTTGGCAGCATCAGCGTGCCGCACCCCGTGATCCAGCATGCCGCTTACGCCAGCCCCGAAGGCAAGCTCCTCTTTGCCTTCGATACACGCACTGGCGATCTGCTGTGGCGGCTCAGACCCCGTGACTCGGTGGATCCGGAAGCGACTCTGATCCAGGATGGGGTGATCTACTTGGTGGACCGCACGAGCGTGTCTGAGTTGGCGCGTCGCAAACGGCGGCACGAGCCCGAGGCCCTCCGCAGTCGGCTGGTCGCTCTGGATGCCCAAACCGGCAAGATCCTGTGGCAACGGGCAAGCCCCCTGCCCAAGTGCCGGCGCCTGTGGTCCAGCGCGGATGCTCTTGTCCTGACCGATCGGCCACAGCTTGTCGTGCTGTCCCTGCCCGATGGCAAGGAGCTCTGGCGCAAGCACAACATCACCTACTCCGCGAAGTCAGGGAAGGGGCAGATCTCCCCCAACATCCTAGGCGATACACTCTACGTGAACCCACACTTCTATGATCTCAGGACGGGGAAGATCCGGTCGATGCCGAATCCCTTGGGGACAGGCGAGGATCCGGTGAAGGTCGGCTTTCGTTACGGTTGCGGCGTCAACGCGTTCTGTGAGACAGGTGCCTTCTTCCGCGCTGGTTCTGTCGGCATGTTCGACCTGGCCAATCTGAGCGGCACGCACTGGTTGGGCAATGTGCGGAGTGGTTGCTGGCTCAACATCATTCCGGCCGGCGGCATGGTCCTGATGCCTGAAAGCGCCAGTGGCTGCACCTGTCCCTACAACTACCAGACAAGTGTGGCCATGGTGGCTGGCGAGACACACGAGAACTGGTCGGCCATCACGGCCAAGCCCCCTGCACGCATCGAGCGCGCTGCCATCAATATCGGCGCCCCGGGTGACCAACGGCGGCAGGACGGGGACCGCCGCCTGTGGCTCGGCTTCCCCCGCGCACACCGCCCGAACGACGGCCTGCGCCTGCCATTGCTCGCGTTTGGCCGGGCTGCACGCTACGTCCACCGGAATGCCGACGACACGCCGGTGGCCGGCACGGAGGCACCATGGATCTACACATCTGGGATCAGCGGTGTCAGAAAACTGGCGCTGGACATGGTGACCGATCGACCTGCTCTTTGTCCCGCCGCGGCCGCCCCGCCGACCGTGGACGGGCGCCTGAACGATGCCTGCTGGGACAACCGTGAACGATTGATCCTGCGTGGGGTGGACCAGATCGCTGATCCCGATACCGATGTGTTCCTCCGCCACGATGATCGGCATCTCTACATCGCGTATCGACGACGGGCAGCGGTGCGCGATGGCACCCTCGTGCCCTGGACTGCTCGGGCACGTGGCGAGCACACGCGCGTCTTCCGGGACGACAGCGTCAGTATCCGCCTCTACACGAAATACAGCGCAGTGTGGTTGGACGTCTCGGCGTCTGGCGCAAGCTTCGGGGTCCGCGGCAAGGGCTACGGGGGATTCACCGCGCAACGGCTGAAGGCTTGGGCCCGGGCGGTCAACACCACCGACCAGCTGTGGACCGCCGAGATTGCGGTACCATGGGTCGAGCTTGCCACGGCTGGCATCGATCGGAAGAAGGGCCGGATCGGCGTCCATATCGAGAGCATCAACCGCACAGGCGTCGGGCCGGACCGGGTCTTCTATCGCCATCGTGTCGAGGGGCGGAATGGCCTGCATTCCCTGCTCGACGACCCATCTTGGATCGCCTTTGGCGAGGCCGCAACAATTGAGCCGCGACGGTTCACTGTCCGCCTCCACTTCGCGGAGATTGCGGGTGTCCCCCCCAGCGGTCGGGTGTTTGATGTCCTACTGCAGGGCGCGTCGGCTATCCCCGCCTTGGACGTTGCCGGTGTGGTTGGACCGCACCGGGCCTTGGTGAAGGAGGTGAAAGGGGTGCTGATTGACGACCGTCTGGAGATCGAATTCGTACCTCGCCCTGGGGGACAGTTGCCTGTGTGCAGCGGCCTTGAAGTCATCCCGGAGTAGCGGGAAGACACGGCCCAGCTATGCCCTGTCAGCCCAGACGATTCAGCCCAACTCCTCTCGGGAGTCGTCTATTGGGAACTCAACGCCGTTCACCTGGATGTTGCCGGTCAGGTGGCATTGTGCATCACCCAAGCCGTGGCGAGGCTGAGCCCTTCCAGGCGCAGATTCCGAAGATGACGCGCGTAGCCTGGATTACTCATGCGCTTCGTAGCGAGAACGCGTAGTGTGCTGTGGATCAGCCCGCTGTGCCAGGTTGCCGGGCGCAGGCGTGTTGGCACCCGTCAAGGTCGGCGTTCTGCCACAACGGGCTGAGATGCAGTGCAATCCGGGTTCGCAGTAGATTCGCGCGAATGATCAGGCTAGGGCTCCGATCAGACACGTGCCACGGTTTTGGCCGGTAGCATCGACGAATGGGTCGATGCTCTGGTAATCCTCCGGATTGTCGCTGCCGATCAGCGTTGCCCCCTCTGCCACATGCAGCGTGACGCCGTCCCTCAGTGGAATCATGCCCGAGACGTACTGCCCGTCGCCAATGCGCACCTGGACAGGCATCGATAGCCCGTTGAATCGCCGCAGTGTCGAGAGTTGCGCCATCGCCAATGTCCGCTCGCAGGCGACTGGTTGGCAAGTCGATCCCAAGCAGATCGGCATGCTGGGGAATGCCGAAGCCCTGCTGACCTACCAGAAACTCGGCGCGGACTTCGCCATCGTCTTCGGGGGCAAGGGGAAGCCCGGCAAGGACGGGAATCTGAAGGTCATCGATGCAGCCAAGATAGGCACCGCGTTCGACGCCGACAGCGCGTGGCTCAGCGATCTTCTTGAGTGGCTTGAACTCCGGAAGACGAAGGTGTTCTGACCACCGCACTGCGGGGTTCACGGACGCGTTGCGTGTTCGGCGGTGATGGCGATGATGGCAATGGGCTTGTCTTGGGCGGTCAGCGCGATGTGGGTGATCTGTTTCTTCGGGGCGGGATTGATCACCGGCCAGGCGTACAGTGCGACGCCCTTGCGACTGCCATTGTCACCCGTCCACGCCACGCGGCCGCGGGTGAGCGGCTTCCGCTGGTAGGCGAACCCATCCACATGGACCCCAACCTGGCACGTGCTTTGTTCGCGCGCGCCATCGGCATAGCGGAACTCTACCCTGAGGACGTCGGTGCCGTGCTTGACCATGTCCCGAAGGGCGCCCAGGAGCCAGAGTCTCTGGGCCTTCGCGCCGAGGAGTACGGTGATCTCCTTGGCGGCGTCTTCGAGGACAATGCAGGAGCGCCCCTTGTGTTTCTCCGGATTGCACAGCGAGAAGGAGACACCCGCGAGGGTGACCGTCTCCGGGAAGGGCTCGCGAGGGGCTGGCACGTGATTCCGGGGGTCGATTCCAGTCCGGTTGACGGGGAAGTAGCGCATGTCGTCAGGGCCGCCACCGAACCAGCCGCGCGTTCCAGGCGTCTCTGGTTGGTCGTGGAAGCCGCGATTGGCGACTGCGGAGAGATCGAGAGACACCCAGGTGCGCGGGGCCAGAATTCCCCGGCCCATGTCCGCCCCGGCATTGCCGAGCAACGTCCGGGCCAGTCGGGTTGCGCGCTGCGGCAAGGCCTGCAGAACCTGATCCCAACGGATCGTGCAGAGGATGAGCCTGCCAGTGGGAACAGGGACAGGCACGACGCCAGCTGGCTCGGTGAGAGCGTTCTTCGCAGCAACCGCCCCCGTGATGCCCGCACTGAGGATGGGATATGTGCCGGACGCAGTCTTCCAGAGCAGGTCGTCGTTACTGATGCCATCCAGCAGGGGATGGGGTTGCCGGCGCAGAATCTGAGCCGCATCGGTAGGCTGCAGGGCGATGTCGCGGCCGAGGATCGGCTTGAGCGCGCGGAGGAGGTCGCTCCTGGGCCGTTGCAGAATAACCGTCGAGCCCGCGGCCAGATCGGTATGGATCAACGCGGCCAGCGCTGACCCGGTGCCCTGCGATCCATCGACCAGGAGCACCCGTCCCTGAGTCGGCCCGGCTCCTGCTTCGCGGAACGGGACCTGCAGATCGATCAGGGCTTGGCGCAACTGGGAGTCGGGAGAAGCGGCCAGGAACAGCGGGGAGACGGCGTGAACTCGAGGACTCCCGACGTCAGCGGCAAGCCGGGCGAGCAGTTCACCAGCGGCCGGCTCGGATCCCAGTCGGGACCAGACAGGCAACTGGCAGAAGAGGTAGACTCCCCGACCACGGCGCAGGCGAAGGAGAGGGGTATGGGCCAACCCACCCGGCCCCCCGCAGTCGGCGATGATGTCGAAGTCCCCGTCGCTTGGCTTGATCAGCGTATTGCGGGTGACAAGGCCATCGCCCCGCCACAGGCTCAGGTCGGCGGCGGACCAGCCGCGCAGCACGGGATCGTTCGCGGAACGCACGAACGCATGCGCGGCGTAGTGCTGCGAGTCGATTCGCAGGGGAGCGGGAAGCCACGAATCCGCCGGGGTCTCAAGAAGCAGAACCCGAAGTCCCTTCTTCACCTGCGTTTCGAGGCGGTTCCCTTCGTCCTGCGACAGCGAGACGCCAGCGAGGACGAGGGTCTCTGGCTGCCGGGCGAGGGCGGCCGCGAGGGTGGGGTGCGTCCCGAGGGGCGCGGCGACGGCCCAGCGGGAAGCCGGATCAGGCGTGCCCACCAAGGCAGCCCCCAGTGGCAACTGCAGGCGGTTGCGCTTGGGGAAGACCGTGAACGCGTACACTCTCTCAGTCAGGACGCGACTCCCGCTCCTGAGACGCAGACGCCAGCGTAGATCCTGACGGGCCTTGACACTGGGCATGCGGAATTGGGCAACGGTCGTCCAGGTCGCGCCCGCCGCCAAGTGGAAGGACTCGCTCTCCTGACTGAGCGGGCCCCCAGGGCCAAGCAACTCCCGATCCAGGCGGCAGTTCAGATCCTCAAACAGCTCATTGTAGACATGGAGGGTGCGGCTTACGGATTCACCGGCAGAGAAGGTGTGATTCTGCTCGCGCGTGGCGATCAGGAAGTCCGGCATCGGCTGGCCGAATTGGTAGATGGTGCCCTCTTCGGTCCCCGCCTCACGCGTGGCCCAGGGGTTCCAGCCGGCCACCTGGGCGTGGTAGTAGCCTTCGCTCAGCATGCGAATGGCGCCGAACCACGCTCGGTGATAGCCGTCACCGGGGTCGTAGGCTGCGTCACCGGCCCATTGAGTCATGCCGTGGGGAGGCTTGAACGCATAGGGCGGGTGGAGGTCCTCGCTGAGAATCAGCGGCTTCTTCTTGTCCCAGACGATTCCCTGCCAGGGGACGAGTCCCTCGTCCAGCCAGTAGGAGGTCGTCGGGACCATGTTCCGGAGCTTGAACGGCTGCCAGGCGTAGTGGTAGCTGAGGGTGGGGGCCGGACCGTGCTTGCCCCTGCCGCCCAGCTCGAGGTCACCCGAGAAGGTCACGGTCCGGGTCGGGTCCAGTTGCTCGACCATCGTCCCCATCCGGTTCAGCCAGGCATCGACCGTTGGCCCGTCCGGGTGTTTCGTCGGCATGTAATTGGAGCCAAACTCGTTCGAGACCGACCAGTAGGCCACCGAAGCGTGGTTGCGCAGGAGCTTGACCATGCTGCGCAGGTGATCTTCGCCTGCGGCCCAGAACGCGTCGGCCACACCATGCCCTCGGGGTTCGTTGATGGCGGATTCCGGCGTGATCAACCAGCCCACTTCGTCCGCCACGCGGCAGAGACGCTGGAAGGCGCCGCCATGGATACGGGTACCCACAAAGCCCTGTTGGCGGAGTTTGGCATAGTACTCGCGGAGGAATGAGTCGGTGTTGCGTTGCCAATACGGGAGTATGGAATTGCGCCGGTGCGTGAATCGGCGCCCGTTGAGGGTCAGGTCCTTGCCCACGACCCGGAACTGGCGAAAGCCGAATCTCTGCCGGTAGGCATCGACGGTCTGTCCATCGATGGCAAGGGAGCAGTCGAGATGGTAGAGGTGCGGGCGATGGGGCCACCAGAGGACAGGGTTCGGCCACGGATCGCGCAGGACGACGGTCACCGACCCGGCGGCCGGAACGGTGGTCTCTGCCATCGTATGGGCAAAGCTGTCCTTTGCCGTGCCGCTGACCCTGACGCGTGCCTCCGCCGCGCTGTCGTTGCGGATCGTGATGGCGGTCTCCAGTGCAGACGTCGGCACCAACCGGGGCTGGACAAAGACATCGGTGATGCGGATGGCACTGCGCGTCTCCAGGTGGACCGGGAAGGGAATGCCGGCGTATTTCGGGTAGAACCAGGGCCAGCCGATTGGCTTGTTCCCCTTCGCCTCTGTCTTCCTGGGGTGACTGACCGCTACGAGCAGGGCGTTCTTGCCGCCGAAGCGAATCGCCTCGGTGACGTCCACGCGAAACGGAAAGTGGCCGTTCCCATCGCCGCCCATCCGGCGCCCGTTCAGATAGACCTCGGCCGTATCGGTGACGCGTTCGAAGCACACGTCCAGGCGCGCGCCAGCCCACTGGGCAGGGATCTCGAAGATACGCCGGAACCACAGGCGCTGCGCGCCCCCGTTGGGGAATGCGTGCTGGTCGGGGACCAGCACGGGCTGCCAAGCAGCGGTTGCGGGCGGTGGCGCGGTCACCTCGGGGGACTCGGGCACGCAATCCCACAGCCCGCCGAGATCGAGGGTCCGCCGGGGCAGAAGCACATGATCCAGCAGGGGGGCGAAGGCGACGTCGAGGCCGCCCACCACAGCTCCGCCCGGGAAGGGCGCCGACTTCGCGGCCGTTTGCAGTTGCAGATCGTCGATCACCCCCTTGCGGTCCAACCTCACCGATATCCCGTTCCATGAACCTGGGGGGAGATGGTCGAAATCCACCTTGATCCGGTTGAGTCCCGGGTCGATGACCCATTGCGTCTTGGGGTCGCCGAGCGCGCGGAAGGCCGCGGTCACATGGGCGGACTTGCGGTCCGAAGAGGTCCATTCCACCACCGCGCGCACGTCGTACCAGCGGTCCCTGGCCAGCCGGATGACCCCATTCCGGGCGATAGGTCCCACGGTCAGTTGCAGGCGGTCGGAGATCCGCAGCATCAGCGCCGCCCGTGGGTTGTATTTGGGGGCGATCCCGAGCTGAAGGATCGCGATCCCGGAGGGCCGTGTCTTCACCTCCAGAGCAAACGCCGGGGCAGAGAGGATGCGGGCTAGCAGATCCTTGTCCGGCATCAGGCGGTTCCAGTGGTCGCGACCACCCGGTGCCTGAAGCACGACCGACCGGTTCACCGGATCACCCAGTCGGGTGACGACCGAGCCGCCGGGTGCCCCATAGGCACTCTCCTGCCAGGCCCCACACCCCGTGACGGGCTTCGCCTTCTCCTGCTCCCCCAGGTACGATTCAAAGTCCTCGCGCAGGCGCAGCTCCTCCGGTGCCCCGACCAGGCATTGGCAGACGAGGATGAAGAAGGCGAGAGCCAATCCGCATGGCGCAGCCTTGGCGCGGTCGAGTTGCGGTAACCGTCGATGTGGCATCATATCTTCCGTAGTGGGTGGACTGCGTAGGACCAAGTTCGTTCGCTGCACAGCCCTGTCAAGTAGCGTTAGCGCAGGCATTGGCGTTCGCTGTCGCTATAGTCTTGCCTGAGAGCCGAACCGAAAAGGAATCTGACGCACATGAAACCCGGTGTCTTGTCCCGCCTTCTCGTCACGCTGGCTGTTGCCAGTGTGTCGCCCATGTTGGTTGGGGCTCCCGCCACGCCGTCGTGGCAGTGGGCGGGTTGGGGAGGCGGAGGGTTCTACTACTCCGCCGTGTTCCATCCGACTCGCGACGGGGTGATCTACATGGGCGGGGATGTGACGGGGGCGTACCGGAGCGATGACCATGGCCGTAGCTGGCGCTTGATCAACCAAGGGCTCGTCGACTACGGTGTCTTCTCGCTGGCCGTCGATCGCACTGCGCCCGACACGGTCTACGCGGCCACGGCGGGGGGGCTCTGCAAGAGCACCGATGCGGGCGACCATTGGCGGTTGTTGCCGAACACCGGACGCAAGGGATTGCGCATTACCGGCGAGAAGGGCCGCAGCATTCGCTGCATTGCCGTGGACCCGACCAATGGCAAGATCGTCTATGCCGCCAGCCCCGGCGGCAAGGTCTACAAGAGCACCGACGGGGGCAAGACCTGGAAGGTCGCCTACGAAAAGGCGGGCGAGCAAGCCCGGCCTGACGCGCTTCGCGTCCAGTTTGGCAAGGTCAACGACGGCTGGCATGGCGGCTTCTGGCTGCCGCTCGTTTTCCCGAGGGGCGTTGCCTCGACCGACTGCGCAGGCATCGGCTTCACGTTCAGGAGCGATGGCACACTGCCGAGAGACTGTTTTCTGACCCTCAAGGCGAGCGACGGCACCGCCTACCGTAGCCACAATCTACGGGCTGTGTTCGGACAGACCAAGTGGGGAGATGTGGTACTCGGAGCCAAGGACTTCACCCTTGATCCAGACTATGCCAAGAAGCACCCCGAGAAGGCGAAGGCCTATACCGGCACGCCCGACTGGAGCACCGTCAACCGGCTCGATTTCGTCTGCGTTGGTCCCCCTATGAAGGAAGCGTCCGTGGGCAAATTCACCCGCTTCTTCTTTGCGGTCACCCGCACCGCCGATGGGGCGGCTCACCCGGCAACGGCTCCTCATCCGCAGGTGGTCAAGACGTTTGCGAAAGGCCAATCGGTCCGGAGCTACGGCAACATCCGTGTTGGGCCCGTGGTCGGCGGCCCGGTCTACAGCGTGGCTGTGGCGGAGAAGCAGCCTGCCGTCGTGCTCGCGGCCACGCACGATGTGGGGCTGGTCCTCAGTCGCGATGCCGGTCGGACCTGGCGTGAACTGGCCACTCCCAAAAAGGCATCGAGCGTGGTCGTCGCGCCGAGCGATCCGACCGTGATGTACGCCACCTTCTTCAAGAAGGGAATCAGGAAATCGACCGACCTGGGCAGGACGTGGCAGGATGTCTCGCGTGGGCTGCCCGAGGATTGTGCGCTGTTCGAGGTGGCGGTCAGTCCGGTTAATCCAGACGAGGTCCATGTCATCGGTTCGGTCGGTTGGAATGGGGCGTTCTTCTCCTCTGGCGATGGTGGCCAGACCTGGAAGGAGTTCTCGCAACTGACG
>JABGQJ010001229.1 GCA_018648945.1 Victivallales bacterium | reverse complement strand
CCGCCAGCAGTTCGTAGCCCTCCTCCAGCACGCTCAGTTCGGCGAGAGCGGGGATGAAGAACGTGAACGCGGGAGAGGTGTATTCGTTGAACGGCAAGTGCTTGAGGACCTTCTCGTCGACCACCTCGGGCAGGCCCGCATAGACCACCATGAAGGCAAAGACCCGGCCGACCTGGTTGGCGCCGTACCGGGCGGTGCCGGCGGCGCGCATCGCTCGTCCCCCGCTCGTCCCCATCTTGCTGAGAATCGCTGCATCATTGGCTATGTCGCCGAGAATTGCAGTGCCGCCGGGCAGCTTCCCGATGCTTTTGGCCAGCTCCTTCAGACGCAGTCCGGTGATGAGCGAATCCTGGGCAGTGATTGCCTTGGCGGTATACCCGAAACGCGTTCCCGTGCTGTAGGTGACCGTGCTCATGCGGTGCATCACACTGCGCCAAGCGCCCACGGTCTGCCATCTGCCGCCAATCTTCGTGACCGCCATCGGCCAGACCGATGACGACACGTTCCAGAGATTGAAGAAGTCGGAGAAGTTCTCGATGTTGGCGGCAGTGAACAGGGGCTCGTAGAGACCGAAGCCATAGTGGACGGCGAACTCGCCCTCGTTCCCCGGCTCGGCCAGGGCCTTCACCTCGGGCACATCCCGGAACACTGCCCGGACGTCGGCGGCGAGGCCCTTCACCTTGTCCCCTGGCAGACGCACATGGACCGATGTCTCAAGGTGAAGCCATTTCTCCAGAGTGTCGGGCTTTATCTCCACCATGTCCTTCAGGGGCATGCCCTTCTTGCGTAGCCGCTTGATGACCATCAGCCCGACGTGGTACTGGGCGACCTCCTTGTTCACGGTGGTGGCGGCCTCGCCGAGCATATCAACTCGGCCGGTGAACGCTGAGGCGTAACTGACCGGCCCCGTCCCCCACCACAGGCCCTTCCATTCCTTCAGCGTGTTCCACCACGTGTCTTCCTTGTCCATCTCGAAGCCACGGTCCTGCATGTAGGCGGCAAACGCGCCGAAACTCAGGCGCTTCTCGTTCTCCAGCTTTGCTGCAACCATCCCGAGCAACTTCAGTTCCAGCTCGATCAACTGCCGCTTGACGCCTTCGTTGTTTGGCTGGATGCTCGCGACCTCGCGGAGCGCTTCGAGCGCCTCGCCCCGACGCTTGGTCACCTCTGCCATCTGTTTCTTGACGCCTTCCGGCTGGTTCGTAGCCTTCAGCAGCTTGGCTTTCCAGTGGTGCTTCTCGGCGATGTTCCCGGCAAGCTTGGCGCGCATCAACGCCATTGCCGAACGCGCCCCGTCTCCCGCGAACACCTTCAGGTCGATGTGTTTGGCCGCCTGCTCGTACCAGCCTGCGGCGTCGTACAATTCGGCCAGCAGCGTCTGCTTCTGGTCCGTCCAGAATGTGCGATCGGTCTCCAGGCTCCTCTTGCGGTGCCACGAGGCCTTGGCTATCGCCGCCGGGTAGTGGGCGACGACCTTGTCCACCTTGGGGCCCATCGCGTCGATCACCGCCTTCTGCTTCTTTTCGATCTTGGCAACGAGCTTGCCCAGCTCGGCCCGGTCCTTGCGGAGCTTCGCAAGGACCGCATTGCTCAGGCTCTCCATGTTGTCGGTGCGGATCGACGACTCGCCGTCGAGGTAGTCGCTTTCCTGCCAGCCGTCGCGGTACCACTGCCAGGCGCTCTCGACCAAGTCGCCCGCCTCCTCGTCGCGCTTAAAGCGGAAGCCACCCATCATCAGTTCGAGCAGCTTCGTTTCTCGAGCCCGGAGCTTGTCGCGCTGCTCGCCGAGGCGTCCCAGGGAGGCCATGGCGGCGCTGATCGCGCTTCGGGCATC
>JABGQJ010001228.1 GCA_018648945.1 Victivallales bacterium | reverse complement strand
CGTCTCATTGTCCGTCAGGCAGTCCCCGAAGCAGTCCTGGAGGCATTTCGCGAACTTCGTGGAGGGCGAAGCCAGCCGGTAGTGCATCCACGTGCCTTCCCGTCGCGCTTCGACCAGGCCACACGCGCGCAGGATGCCGAGGTGCCGCGACACCCGGAACTGAGGCGCGGCAAGGGCCTCCGCCAACTGGCAGACGCAGGTCTCGCCATTCAGCGCCAGCAACACCGCCAGGCGCAAGCGGGTCGGTTCGGCCAAGGCCTTTAGCAGGGCGACTTCAGAATCCATGGACACGTCCTTTATGCGTATATGTGCATAGACGCATATATAGCCGTGCCAAGCCCCTTCCGCAAGCGTCGAGGAGCAGAAAGAGCGTGGGAATTCCGTCAGCCCGGTGCCTGGCCACGTCAGTCTCGCGGGTCTGCCAGCCGAAGGTGGCGCGGACGACCAGGCCGACTGCATCGGATAGGTCCCCAAGCACAAGTCAGGTCAGCCGGCAAAGCTGAGACCATAGATCTGGGTAAGGCAATAGTAGAGGCCGGCAGCAATGAACAGGACGCCAGCGATGCGCCGAATCCAGACCTCGACTTGGGACAAGCGGTCGAAGGCCTTGCCAAGATACTCGCTGCCGAAGGCGATGAGGAACGCGAACGCGATCACGGGCAAGGCCGTCCCCGCGCCGTAGACGAGCGGGAGCAGGAAGCGGGAGCCATGCTTCAACGACAGCGGGATCAGAGCACCGAAGAACAGCCCGGCCGATACGGGGCAGAAGGAGAGAGCGAACAGCACGCCAAGCGGCAGGGCAAACAGCACGCCACCTTTGGCTGCGCGTTCCTGGAGCTTGCTTCCTGCCAGGTTCAGGGACGCGCCCGATCCGATCATCCCCAGCAGCACCATCCCCAGGAGAATCAGCACGGGCCCGAGGATCTCGTTAAGGTACTTCTGGAGGAACCGCGACACGTCGCCGCTGGCCATGAGTCCCGCCATAATCGCCATGCCCAGGACCACGTAGGCCAGCGCCCGACCCACGGTGTACAGCAACCCTGATCCCAGCACGCCCCTGCGGTTGCCCACCTGGCGACCGATGAACGAAATGGCGGCGATGTTCGTGGCCAGGGGGCAGGGACTGATGGCAGTGAGAATCCCGAGCCAGAAGGCGGAACCCAGAGCGATCCAGGTCATGGCGCGTCTCCTTCGGCCCGCTCCGGAAGATAGGCGCGGATGGCGTCGCTGACGTAGGCGTTGAACTGGGGAACATCGCTCAGCAAAGTCCAGACCTTATCGAGCCGCTGGTAGTCCAATACACTCTCCCCGCGCACCTTTGCGACGACGACGCAACTGGCGATCACCTCGAACCGCCGCGCCAGCGCTTCGTCCTGCTGGAAGTCGGCCTCCTGCCACTCGATGCGACCATCCGCCATGGCCTTGCCGAACTGCTGGTCCAGAAGGTCGCGCGTCAGCTTCTCGATGGCGTTGCACGTGGCGCAGCGGAAGGTGGCATGCAGGTAGTAGACGCGCAGCTTCACGGGGAGCTCCTGCCCCCCGCCCGCGCCGGTGGCTGCCAGCCGGGCCGACGCCGAGTTCTGCCGGGCGCTGTGCTTGCCGAGCGCAAACCCGATGGAGACCAGAACAAAGGCCAACAGGAGATTCTTGACGATGCGCTGTGTTCGTGCCATGGCGGGTCCTTACTTCGGCGCGCACTCGCCGACTTTGCAGGCCTTGCTGATCTGTGCGGGAGTCAATTTCATCTTGCTCGCAAGAGCCTGTTGGATGGTGATTTGCTTGCCGGTCTCCAGTGGGTGTGCTTCCAGCCACTTGCCCAGGTTGGCGGCAGAGACGA
>JABGQJ010001227.1 GCA_018648945.1 Victivallales bacterium | reverse complement strand
CGAGCCGCAACTGCGCGAGCGGCTCTGGAGGAATGTGCAGTTCATCTACCAGGGCCTGAAGCAGGCGGGCTTCACCCCAATGTCATTGACTTAAGCGCAACATGTTGCTCTCCGGGGTCGTAGATCACGTTCTATACCCTCTTCCGGTTCGGCGGAAAGCGCTTCCTCTTGCGTTTCATGTCCCGGGGACTGCTTCTTCCGGGCCGGACGGGTGACAAGCATTCGGCGACCGCGCCCTGCAGTTGCCGAACGAGTTGGTCGACTCCCTGCCCGAGAAAGAGAAAGACGCCCGCTCCGCGGACCTTGGAGATGGCGGTGGTCCAGTTGACATCGTAGGCCAGTTTGCGGTTCGCCGTCTGCTTCGCAACGGTCTCGCGGACGGGGAGCATGGTGATGACGGTCATGTTGGCCAAGAACACCTTGGCGTGGATGTCCTGGAGCACCGACTCCACCGATCGGCCACTGAAGTTCTCCAGCTCGAGTGGCGACTTGAGGCGCTTGAAGCCTTCCTCAACGCCCCAGCGCAGACGGTACAGCTCGGAAAGCAGGTCAGGCGGGTAGTCTTCCTCGACGAAGTTGGTGAGCAACACCTCAACTTCTCCGGTGGAGAGCACGACCCGCACGGCCCGGACCCGAAGCGGTGCGGGGTCGAGGGCGAACTGGCGGCAGGGGTCGCGTGACTCGTCGGTGTAGGGGAGATCGAGGATGGCGCTGTCCTCTCCCGAGGCGACGAAGTCAATGACCGCGTTGGAGAAGGTGACGGTGGCGCGGGCCACGAATCTTGCCCCCGTGTCGTTGACTGCGCGAAGGAACCAGTGCGCCGGGTAGCCTCGGTCGAAGAGCAGGATGTCATCGTCGCGGACATGGCACAGGTGGCCCATGGCCGTCCGGCGCTCGCAGGAGGCGCCCGGCGCGGTGGCCACATCGACGATCAGCCCGTTGACGATGTCGTAGCACTGCGACAGCAGCAACTGCGGGGCACCGCCCTCGCCGGGGCCCTTCCCGTCCGGGTCGAAGCGGTCCCCGATCTCCGGAGAACTGGGGAGGTTCACTTTCGAGCCATCGACCGCTAGGATGCGGTAACCGGCGATGCGCTCCACGCACGCCATGCTCCCATACGCCTCGGTCACAGCTGTCTGGCTGAGCTCCTCGAACGCGCTATGTCTCAACTTCATCCGCGCCCGGCAGAACGCGCCGTCGGTCACCTGCCGTGTCGCCACCCGCCGGCCAAACAGCGCCGCGAACACTTCGTCCAGTTCCCGCTGGACTGACCCGAGCATACCCCGCGCAATCAGCGTCAGCACTCTCACGAATCCCAGGCACCGTCGCCTCGTAAAGTCCTTGTCCCTTCGCTTGTGCCGCGCCTGAAACGACGGGCAGTTCAGAAGTCGGCGTATTCCCGTCCAGATCTCACAAGGGTCTTGCTCTGGCCTCTGGGTTCTGGGTTTTGAGTTTGCTGCTGGGCTTCTGCATCGATTTTGGTGTCCTTCTATTGTATATTGCGGGGTCTTTCAGGCACATCAATAGAATACACTCAAACGATTGGCATACAAGCTATTAGGAGCACTATCCTAGCGCTAAAGTCAATGACATTGGTCGGGACGCCCCAACCTCACAAGGAAGACGAGGGCGCCGAGAACCAATGCGACGAAAACGAAATACTTGAGGCCCGAAGAACGATGTGACTGGATATGATGAATGGCTTCCTGCAGCTCTGCCGCCGTGATGCCAAGGGCCTTGAGCGGCTTCTGTTTTGGGCTGTCCAGAGGCAGCTTGAGATCCCGCGCCAGCGCCTTCCCAGTGACCCCCAGATGCGGCGCAATCTGGTGGATGGACTGG
>JABGQJ010001226.1 GCA_018648945.1 Victivallales bacterium | reverse complement strand
CCGGGCCTCTACGGGAACCCGCGTCCCTGGCTCCCATTTCCCTTCGGCCAGATTCCAGACGTGCAGGAGTTCGGTGCCGGGAATGACCAGCAGGCGGGAGTTGGGCGTGAACATGCCGCTGCGATGGGGGTCGCCGCCCTCGGGTTCCAGTAGGCGGGCGGAGCCATCCACCAGCGAGACTAGGCGCAGGGGAGGCCCGCCGAAGTCCTTGCTTAGTAGCAGCCAACTGCCGTCGGGTGCGAAGGCCCCGAAGCGCGGAGCGGCGGGAGGCAACTCCCACTCCAGCTCGATGTCGCGCCGCTCTGCCTGGGGCAGGCCGGGAGCGCTTCGCCAGAGGTGCAGGATGTACGTGTGCCCTCCCTGCGGCTCGAAGTGGGTTCTGACGATGGCGCCATCCAGCCAGTGCTGCCCGGCACCATGCCATTTGCTGTCTGTTGGGTCGTCCATCCGGGGGTGTGCGCAGAGCGTTTCGTGCCCAGTCTGCGGATCGGTGAAAACCCATGCGTCCGGCGTATAGGTGGCGCGGGTGCCGTCGGCCAGCCAGGAGGAGTAGCGGAGGCCAAGACCGGGACGGGGTGGAAGGAGTGTCCCGTTGCCGTCTTTCACGTGGACTAGTCGCTCTTCGGATGTCGCCAGCGCCTCGTCCAACGTCATCCGTCGGTTGCGTCGGCCCAAGAGGGGGGCGGGATTGATGTAGAGTTTTGCCAGAATGCCCTCCGGTGACCAGCAGCTACGGTCGCCAGGGTGCAATGCGAAGCGGCAATCCTGCCAGCGCGGCCCGATGCGGCGGGTCCGGCCGTTGTCCGCATCCAACAGCCACGCGGCGGTGTTCTCCAGCCAGCTGGACGTATGGCAGGTGGTCAGGGCAATCGTGCGCCCGTCTGGCGAGGGCATTGCCTCGAACCGACCGCTTTCGAGATACCCATGCGGTCTCATGAACACGCGTCTGTAGCCAATGGCCATGGCGGGAGGCATGAAAGACGCCAAGAGGAACAGGCACAGCCACGGACCGGAGCGCCACCAGGATGTGCGCGGCTGGTTGCGTAGCAGCCACACACGCGCCAACCAGAAATGTGCCACGCACCACGAGACAAAGGCAGCGTGGGCATAGTGTGCGCTCCCTACCCCTGTGGCCAGGGCGAGTCTATACCCGACCGTTGCGAACGCGACCCCCCAAGCGGCCATCACCGCTCCCGCACCCAGCAATGTCCACATCGCTCCGAGCCCATGGCCTGCCAAGACCCCGGCGATGGCGACGCTCGCGCTGGTGGAGAGGAGGATCGCTACGGCCGGATCTTGCGCGTTCCACATTCGCGCCGGCAAAATCCCTGCGAACACCTGTCCGAAAACTGGTCGCAGCACCAAAGTGGGAGGAATCATGCAGACAAGAGCCAAGCCCAACGCGATGGGGTACTTCACGACCAGTATGCGCCACCGGGGAAGCGGCAGGCTGGCCAGAAACGAAGCCGTCCGATCATCCCCCTCGGCGGCGAACCCGCTCGCCGCCAGGCAGACAGCTGCCAGAATCAGCAGCAAGACCCAGCCCGTCGGTTCGGGTCGCCCCCCTGCCGACTTGCAGTACCCCAGGTAGCCAGTCAGGCAGAAGCAGGCCAGGAACAGGAAGGGAAGGCACTGCTGTCGCCATTCCTTCCAAAGCAAAGCACCCCAGGTTGAGCGGAATGCGTGGTTCATAGGTCCTCCTCTCTCGGCTCTCTGCTCTCCAAAATCTGGTCGAAAACACGGCGGATCTCATCCTCTGTGAGGCCCGCATCGCGGGCGTCGCGGACGACGGTGGCGAGCTTGTCGGCAAAGGCGTCGCCACGGTCGGCCCGGCAGGCGGC
>JABGQJ010001225.1 GCA_018648945.1 Victivallales bacterium | reverse complement strand
GGGGGTGTCCCCAGAGAAGTAGGGCCCCCCCCCACCCTTACCCGCCATTCTCAGCGCCAATGGCACAGCACCCATCAAGCCCAACGGGGCTGCGTAATCCCCGGCCATGCAATGCCCCACGCGGCGGCGGCCCGCCGCCCCTCCAGCGCAAGTTGCCACAGCCGCACTCTGGGACGCCGCCCGGTCAGGGCAACCGACCTGCCTATGCCATGGGCCCCAACACGGATCAGGACAGCCACGACCGGACGCGGATGGACGCTGAGCAGTTCCGTCGCACGTAGCTGGACGTCGGACCATACTCCCTGGCATCCGGCGCCCTACGACGGTCCTCAGCTCCCCATCCCCAGAAGCTGGGCTGGGCTGCAGACCAGCTTACCATGTCCCTCGTAGACGTAGATTCCCATCTGCGTGAGTAGGGAGTAAGCGGCAGCGAACTGCGCCAGGGCATAGCCCGCGGCGACGAACTGGCCAGCGCCCACCATGCATCCCAGAGTACCATATCCAGTGGCCGTCCCGGAGCGCCTTGCCCAATAACCCTCCCCTTCCTGTCGTCCCACTCACATGTAACTCAGGCAGGCACCAGGGCCCTCCAGAATGCGAAGTCGAGCAGCACTGTAGACCACACACACAGGGGAGGAGGACGGACGTGAAGTCAGCAAGCCCAGCGTGGTTTCTAGCCGTGCTACTGCTCACAGGGTGCATCGCCCTACCCATCCCACACCGTTACACGGCAGCACCCGAAGTCCGTGGGCGTCTCCTGTCAGCAAAGGCAGCACATTCCCCGACCATACTCCAGTATGAGATATGGCAGAGCCCAGGATGGCCCCAACGCGGGGTGACCACCACCTATGCCGGTGGGTGGTTCGTGATCCCAGAGAAGAGGGAATGGTCCTTCCTGTTCCTCATCCCCTTGGCCCCGATGGATCCCATCTGGTGGGCAGAGATCAGGCTGCACGACGACGGCATCGGCGAGTACAAAGGTAACACGGGACTACGGCGCCTGACAGATCTCAACAGAAAACACCTGCTCCCCATTCATCTGGGCCCAATCGAACTGAAACCACCCGGGGGCCCTGCGCCGGCAGACTGACTGCGTGATACACTTCTCTTGACAGAGCGTCCCGCAGTCCCCGAGGGCGCTCCATCCACGCACGGTCTCCCGCAGGGCTAGACTGCGGTCTCTGTGACCGCTCGCCGAGAACTTGCCCCTCAGCTCCCCATCCCAAGGAGCTGGGCTAGGCTGCGGACCAGCTGGCCATGTCCCTCGTAGACATAGATTCCCATCTGGGCGATGAGGGAGTAGGCGGCGGCGAACTGCGCCAGGGCATAGCCGGCAACGACAAACTGGCCGATGCTCACCACCCCCACGCCGAACTGCGACAGCGTGAAGATACCGCAGGCAAACTGCCCCACGGCAAAGACGCCCTTGGCGGGAACAGGACGTTTGCTTGGGCTGTACTTGAATGAGATGTGCAGCCAGGGCAAACCCAAAAAGGTCGCCTTGGACTTGTACTCAAACCCGTACCCATCCCACTTCTCATTCGCAGGATAGGGAGCGCCACATTGTGGGCACACCGCGGCTTGCTCGGAGATCTCCTTCTGGCATTCTCGGCATGGCTTCATGTCTGACCTTCTCCAACGCTCGGATTGGCGGGGGGGCTGCGGTATGTGCCGCCGTGGATCGCGGCTCCTATCTCGCCGTCAAGGTAGCCGGAGCGGGAGAGCAAAGCAAATATCACGCCTTGCTGGGGCATGACAGCTCCGCAGGGCCATGCGCCCTCTCTTGCAGATGCCGGCCTTGGAGCGGTCGCGGCCTCGCGACCATCTTCGGGATGCATCGCCAAC
>JABGQJ010001224.1 GCA_018648945.1 Victivallales bacterium | reverse complement strand
GCCAGCCCCATTTGGTCTTCTCGTCGTTGGTGAAGACGCGATTGTCGAGCATCCACTGGCGCCATTTCTGGCAGGGCTCCAGGTAGCTCTCGTCACCGGTGATCCGGCAGGCGCGCATCAGCATTCGGGGGATGCTGTGGGCTCCCTCGGACAGGGAGATGGCGGGCGGCTCGAAGTGGCGGGCGGGAATGGGGTTGTTGTTCTCGTCGTATTGCTGGGCCCAGCCCTTGCCCTGTTTGTCGATGAAGGCCGACTTGATCCAGTCGGCGGCACGCAGGAAGGAGCTGAGGTACCTGACGTCCCCCGTCACCCGGTACGCCGCCAGCATCATGGTCATCTGATCCTGGGTGGCATCGTCGTTGAGTTCCCCCGCGTTCTTGTAATTGCTTTGCGCCGCCTCGCCGATGTTCTCCTCCAGATCCCAGTGATGCGACCACGAGCCGTTTGGGTTCTGGGTGCGTAGCATGAAGGCCAGTCCCTTGTCGGCGGCCTGCTTGTACTCCTCCTTGCCGGTGAACCTGTGGAGGAGTTGCAGCAACAAGGTCGGGTGGGCCTGGACATGATCCTGCAGTCCTGCCAAGGTCGGATTCTGCTTGCTGACAAAGGTCCGTGTTCCGGGATCGTAGGTGGCCGCGTATGGCCAGGCCCCCTCGGTGGATTGGAGGCGGATCAGTGCCGCGGCCGTGCGTTCGGCTGCTGCCAAATAGCGCGTCTCTCCCAGGGTGGTGTAGCCATTGAGCAGGCGCATGGCGCACGCCGCGCTGTTGCCATCCTTGCCGCCGTTGAAGTAATTGTGTGTATACGGAATGACCACGCTGCTGGAGAGAATCCACAGGCCACTGGGCCAGGCCGCGCTGAACGTCCAGCCGCCGTGTTCCTCCTGGGTTCGCACGACGTTGTCGAGATGGGCCCGGACAAGCCTCTCGTACGTCGCACCGACGGGATCGTCCTTCAGGCAGACAGCTGCCACCTTCCCCCCCGCCGGCTGGGCCATGGGGGGGACGGGAGCGGGGGGCTCCAAACCAGCCTGCCCGGCCCCGGCGGGTGTCCGAGTGTCCACGCACAGGTCGTCGATGTCGCCATCGAAACCGATGGCGGAGTTGAAGCGGATGGAGGGGGGGGTGCCCAGCAGCAGGCAGAGCCACGGGGCCGGCCGGTAGGTGACGTCGGCGTGTCTGAGGACATCGCCTACACCCAACCACGCCTTGCCTGCGGCACGATCCCAGCCGAGGCGGATCTGGATCCACCCGTCCTTGGGCAGGTCCGCTGCCGGTATCCGCGCCACGACCTGGTCCGGTTCGGCAATCTCGAAGCCGCTCTTTCTGGAGTAGAAGCCCGGGGTGAGTCGTTTGTCATGGAACTGGTAGACGCCGAGAACCAGCGAGTTGTCCCTGTCCTTGTACAGTGCTAGCCCGGTGCCGTTGTCGGTCGTTGTCCGAAGACACTCGCCGACCTGGGGAGCCAGGACCGCCAGCCATGTTCGCTTGCCGTCCGCCCATGTCCGCTTGCCCGAGCAGCGCAACCGCATCCCAACCGTGCCCTGTTTGACCGGGATGTTGACCCCATCGAAGAGCATCGCGGATCTCTGGGGTGTCGCGTAGCCCTCATGGCCACGGAAACGAGCGACGCTGCCGCGCTCCGCGCTGTCCTTCACCAGATCCACGTGCCCGCAGGCCGAGAACGGGTTCGCCGCGCCGCGAGCGGAGTGAAGCCCCTCCTCGAACGCGCAGTGGAGCGTGATGTGCTTCGGGAGCACCGGTGCCGCTCGGAGAACAGTCGGGGAAACGATGCAGGCGACAAGGAGACCGGCGATGGTGTGCAGATGCTGCATGGGAAGAGGCCTTTCTCG
>JABGQJ010001223.1 GCA_018648945.1 Victivallales bacterium | reverse complement strand
GAGCGACCTCGCCGATCGTCAGTCCGTGGCGCATGGGGATGGCGGCCCGGCCAATGAAGCTGGTGAACCCGTCCGCCAGTACCGGCCCTTCGCAGATTTCGCCGCCGAGGGGGTTCGGGCGGTCGAGAACATAGACGGGAATTCCCGCCTCGGCACAGGCTTCCAGGCAGTGGGTGATCGTCCAGATGAAGGTGTAGACACGGGTGCCCACGTCCTGCAGGTCGATGAGCAGGCAGTCAAGCCCCTCCAGCATTTCGGAGCTGGGCCGACGGGTTTCGCTGTAGAGACTGTGAACGGGGATTCCCAGGGGCTGGTAGATGCTGTGCCCGGTCTCGATCATGTTGTCCTGCTGCTCGCACCACAGTCCATGCTGGGGCGAGAAGATCGCAGCCAGCTGGCCGGGGAACTGTTCGGCCAACCGGTCGCATCCGTAGCGCAGATGGGAGTCCACGGAGGCCTGGTTCATGAGCAGGCCGAAGCGCGAGTTGCGGAGGAAGGCAGGAGTCTCGTTGAGGAGGACTTCGAGGCCAATGCGAACGGTCGGCTGGGGCATGCTGGTCTCTCTGCTGGAGCTGCTCAGGTCAGCGAAGGGGCTGGGCTACTGCGGCGGGATCGACGAGGATCATTGCGGTGGCCGCATGGGGGGATTTGGGGTCGAAGCAGATGATGTCAGCGCCCACGGCAACGGTAGTGTCATCCAGTCGGCGGATCTCGGCCAGGGGCTCTCCCGGGCGGGCTGGGACGATGGCTGCCAGGAACTGGCGATCCTTCACGGGCGTGCGGTTGCTGATCCACAGGTTGTGACCGGCGAGAATCTTCCCTCTCTTGGTGCGCGTATAGTCCTCCCCGGTGATGGGGTTCACGAACCCATCCAGCCCCTTGCGGTCCTGGATCTCAAGCTGACCCACTCCGGCAATATGCTGGAGCCTGACCGGGACATCGCCGACCTGGTAGTCGATCCGTCCAGGCACGCGACCTGTCTTCAGTTCCTGTGAAGGCCGGATGTGGTAGAGCCAGGTATACGTTGCGGGCTTGTCGGAGGCCACATCGTCGAAGATGATGAAGTAGCGATTGCGCACGAACAGGACATGCCGGGCAAACCGCTTCAGGTGCGGCAGCGCCCGTTGCTCGTAGACCTTGTGCAGCCGCAGCGACCAGCGCGAATACTGGCCGGGCTTCTTCGGGTAGCAGTTCGTGACATCTCCCGCGAAGTAGACGTAGTCCTTCCCGCGCGCCGAAGCGATCAGCCGACCATAGACGGGCTCGACCTGCCGTGCCGTGTCCTGTGCCTGCCCCAGGCCGTCGATGAGTAGCGTGTTGTGACTCATCGTGTGGTAGGCGTAGGCGTCGCGGTTCGCTGAGCTCCCGCCGCCATGGTTGAGCATCTGCCCGTAGGCGTGCAGTTGGAACGAACCGTCGGAGTTGAACGAGTGGCTGAAGCCGCCGCGCGAGCGGCACTGGAACACGATCCCGGCCTCCTTCTCAAAGGTCGAACGAAGACTAGGCGGTCCACCCGCTGCCATCGCCCAGCCAGCGACCGGGAAGACCGCCACGCCATCCGTCTCGGGCACGGGCTTGGGTTCCTGATAGTAGGCTGGGAGGACGTACTCGATCCAGGGACGGAGCTTGGCGAAGTCCCTGCCGCCATATTGCTTCCAGTTGAGCAGGAATCGCCCGTCCCCGGTCAGGTTTGCGAACTGTCGCATATGGGCTCGATGGTTGCCCCGCGACGCATTCGCCTGGTTTCCCCAGGCGTGGTGGTTCATGCCCACCGGAATCACGCGGCAGAACCAGTCGCCGAGGCGCCGGTAGAAGGGGTTCTTCCCCAGGTTGGCCTCGGGTAGCGCCGTGTCGA
>JABGQJ010001222.1 GCA_018648945.1 Victivallales bacterium | reverse complement strand
GGGCCTGCTGGGGCCACCCACCGATCCGTGTCGTCCCATTGCAGTCAACCGCAACCATGTCGGCGGACTTGTGCTGCACGGCGAGTGGCTCTACTACGCGCTTTCCCACTGGCTGCCCGAGGGTCTGCCGGCCATGCAGTCGGGGAGTCCGAAACGCGACCAGTGCATCGCCATGGTGCAACGCTTGCACACGGAAACCGGCGCCCGCGAGGATGTCTGCACGCTCTCGGCCGGGGTCGGCATGGACCACTACATCTCGCGCGGCGCGATGGCGCAGAATGGAGACCTGTTCTTCGCCAAAATCATGGCCCGTCCGGCCGGTATCTACCGGGTGACCGTGCCTGAGATTGGTCCGCAACCCGAACCCTACATCCGGTACTGGGGGTAAGTCGCCATGAACCGCCTACCACTTCCTCCTGGACTCCGTGCCGACTACGTGCTGGAAGGGCAGTTTTTCGCCTGGCCACTGGCTGTCGCCGGCGAATGCGAGCCGATCGATCCCGACAGTGCTCGCGTCTGTGCCGTGGCTCCCGCCGCCGATGGCCGCATGGTCTGGGGGGCAACCGATGGGGAGGCCTGCCATGTGTTCGCTGCCCGGCTCAAGGGCGCAGCCGGGGGGGTGATGGATCTGGGCACCGTCCCGGATGCCGCCTCCGTCCCCGCCGTCCTCCCGATACCCGCAGGGCATCCGCTTGCCAAAGGGCCCTATTCCGCTCTGGCTCTGGCCTGGACGAACCCGGGCTGGGAGCTTTGGCGTTGGCAGGCCCCCGCCCCGGCGGATTCCGTGCAGGAGCCCGGCTACGGACACGCAGTTCCGGAGCTTCTGGCCAGGGGCTTGCACCAGGATGTCCATGGGTTGGCCCTGACTGGGGAGCAACCGGTGATATGGGCAGACGCCTGCGTCCTGACCGGCGGGGCGGATGGCTCCCTGCGCGAGTTGGCGGGCCTGCTCGCACCTCCAGCCTGTTTCCCGGTGCGTCTGGGCGATGTGTACTGGTGGTTGAGTGAGGACGGTGCCCTTGCCGGCCTGGGGCTGGATGGCAGCCTCTGCTTCCCCGACTTGGTCGTGCCGTTGCCGGGCAAGTCAGCTACACTCTGCGCCTGGGGCGACACGTTGCTGGCGGCGGCGGACGGGATGCTCTACGACATCGATCCGGCGGCGGGTTCCGTCGAAGCCTTTGCCTACACGCCCCTTCCCGCTGTGCAGTGCCTCGCCGGACTGCCCGATGGTCGTGCCTATGGCGTCTGCGGCCATGGCATCGGGCATGTGTTCCGCGTGGATCGGGAACCGGCGCAATGCGTTGCGCTGGGCGCCGCTGCCACGGCGGTTGGGCATCACCGCTACGGCTTTGAGTTCTCCGGCGCGACCGCCTCCGCCGAGGGTGTCATTTTCCTTGGCGAACATGATCGCGGCGGCCATCTCTGGGCCTATTATCCGCCGTTGAGCGCGAACCGCGCCTGAGGCGGATCAGCTGGCGAAGAGGGTGCCGACGCCGAGGAGCTCATCCGTGTCGAAGAGCCGCTTCACGGCGCGCATCTCCTGGATTCCCTGGGTGCCGACCAGAGTCTCGAGGAAGTCGGTTTTGAGTTTGCCGATGCCGTGTTCCGCCGCCGGCGACCCGCCGAGATCCACCACGGTCTGGGCGAACTCGTGGTAGAGATCCCAGCCCTTCTGGTAGTCTGCCGGATTGCGGGGGAGGATGTTCACATGCAGGTGGTTGTTGCCGATGTGGCCGAAGATCACGTAGGGCAGATCCGCTGCAGCCAGTTTCTCCCGGTAGATGGCGAGGATGGTCCCGAGGTGCTCGTCCGGCACGGCCATGTCGGTGCCGAGCTTGGTGATGTCAGGATGCGTC
>JABGQJ010001221.1 GCA_018648945.1 Victivallales bacterium | reverse complement strand
CGCAAACCAACTGTTGTTGCACTGGATGTGACCCACGCCGTCATTGACCCAGCGCACCCGGCACCAACTACGGTACTCGCCGGGGGTTTCGACGGTGAACGGGTAGTAGGCTTTCCCCTCCCCTGGATTCTGCAGTTCGTTCACACCTTGTCTGGCGCGGAGGCATATGCGCGCTCCCCCTTGCTTCGGCCCGGAAGCACCCGGGCCGATGTCCAACGGCCAGGTGATGCGGATTGGCCACGCCATGTCGATGGCCGTCGCGCCGGGATGCACCTCTTCGACTTGGGGTTCCATCGACGTCGAGGCCGACGCCGTGCCGCCCGGAGACCGGAAAGTCGCCGGCGCTTTCTCAGTGAACTCGGGGCTCTGGGCCTCCCGGCGCTCCCTCAGAAACGCCTTGTCACTCGCTCTGCTGTGCATCAGGCCCACGATAGCGAGCAATCCCAGCAGCAACAGCCCCAAGCCAACGAACGCAATTCGTCGTTTCCTACTGCTGCGGGTAGGTGGAGTCTCGGCCATCTCGTTCTACCTCAGTCCAGAGCCGGGGGCCCGTCCCCTGGCATCACACGATTCCCAAATTCCTGGCGACCCAACACTCAACATGCGAATGCTTGATCAAGGTAGAGCGCACTGGCGGGCGAGTCAACGGCAACGGAGGACAGGCGTGGCTGGTCTCTGGTCAGCTGGCCTTGAAGCGTGGAGGGGGTACCGTTACGGTTGGGGGCGGTGAGCGGTCGGACCGGGCGGCAAGCCGGACGCTGATCCCCCCACCATTCCAGCATTCCACCATTCCACTCCCCGATACCGGAGCCCACCATGACCAAGAGCATTGCCTTTTCGCGCAGCATCCCGATCCGGCACGAGGTAGACGTATTCGTGGCGGGCGGCGGCCCGGGCGGCATCGCGGCGGCTCTGACTGCCGCGCGCCAGGGAAAGAGTGTTTTCCTGGCGGAGGGGCATACCTGCTTCGGCGGCATGGGCACGGCGGGCATGGTCCCAGTGTTCATGACCTTTGGCGATGGCATCAACTTCCTGGCCGATGGCATTGGTCGCGAGGTGCTGGACGCCCTCACTACCGAGAAGGGCGCCGATAGCCCGCTCAGCGCCAACTCCATTCCCGCCGAGCTCCTCAAGCGAGTGTACGACCGGTTGCTGGTCGAGTGGGGCATCGAGATGAGCCTGATGACGCAGATGGTGGATGTGGTCGCCAAGGACGGGCGCGTGGAGCAAGCGATCTGCCATGCCAAGACCGGCTTCTTCGCCGTCTCCGCCAAGATGTTCGTGGATGGAACGGGCGATGGCGATCTGGCCACCATGGCTGGCGCGCCCTTCGAGAAGGCCGACGATGACGGCAACATGATGCCCGGCACGCTCACCAGTCTCTGGGCTGACGTAGACTGGGAAGCGTATCGCACCTCGGGCGTCAAGGTCCACGACGTCCTCTTCAAGGCGTTCGAGGACGGCCACTTCACGGTCAACGACCCCCATCATCCCGGCATGTGGCGAGTGGGCAACCACCTCACCGGCGGCAACATTGGCCATGCCTTCGGTCTGGACTCCACCGACGAGCGCTCTCTCACCGAGCATTTCCTCACCGCCCGCAGCCGGATTCCGGAGTTCGAGAGTTTCTACCGCAAGTACGTCCCCGGCTTCGAAAACGTGGAACTGGTCGCCACCTGCTCACTCTTTGGGGTCCGCGAAAGCCGCCGGATCATGGGCGACTACGTGCTCGACGTCGATGACTTCAAGGCCCGGGCCGTGTTCGAGGACGAAATCGGGCGCTACTGCTACCCGGTGGACATTCACCCCTCCAAGCCCGACCCCAAAGCCTACGCCAAGTTCGAGGCGGAATTCCGCCGGG
>JABGQJ010001220.1 GCA_018648945.1 Victivallales bacterium | reverse complement strand
AAAACCCGTCATCTGGTCGGAATACGGCAAGAGCGTCTGGAATCGCCAGCGCATGGCTCCCAATGCCGACGCCATCAAGATGGTCGGCGAGTACCACGCCCGGTTCTACCGCGCGGCGCTCGAATCCGGTGCCAACGGCACGGCTCCCTGGTGGTGGCCCGGTGGCTACCGGGTCGGCGAGCGCAGCGACTTCGGCATCGTCGAACCCGACCGCACCGAGCGTCCTGCTGCCCTCCTCATCCGCGAATACGCCCCCAAGTTCAAGAAATCCCGCCCGCGCCCCACGCCCACCGCGTGGCTCGACTATGACCGCGATGCCCACGCAGGCGGCTACTGGCGGACCAGTTTCCACGAGGGCGCAGACGCCTACCGGGCCGCCGCCAACCAGGGCAAGACCCTCGGCATCCGCACCAAGGGCACGGGCACTGACTCCACCAACACCCCCCTGGTCGCCATCGGCAATGTCCCCTGCAACGGGAGCAACCCGCCCAAGTTCCTCAACGCCGAGTTCAACCATCTCCAGATCCTTGCCGCCGACGGCACCTGGATCGAAGCCACCGACGGCGCCAAGATCCAGGTCAAGCCCGGCCAGCCAATCCAGGCCCGCGCCTCCCTCGGCAACCTCCAGGAGGCGACATGGGTGGTCTCCGCCGATAAGCCCGGCAGCGTCGCCCTCGTAACCCGCGTTGCCGGCAGGACAGTCGCCGACAACCCCATCGTCAAGCCCGTGCCCCGCTTTGCCGACCTCACATTCCGGGATCTCCTCATCCACCCAAGGCTTACGCGCCCGACCAACCTCACAGTCCGCCTCGAAGCCCTCGGGCGCACCCCCTTCGGCGAAGCCCGCACCTTCACCCTCGAGCCCGCTGGTAACTGAGAGACGGCACCAGCGAACCTGTATGCAGTCGCCCCAATCACGGCTCGGGCACGGGTCAGTTGACCATCCGCGAACCGTTGTCGAGACGCTGACCAGAGTAGAAGCGGCGTCCTCGCCGCTTTCGTCAACTGACGCCTGCGACAAGGGAAGCCCTCTGAGTGCAACGCCCCGCTGCATCGGATGACTCCTCGTCCTCGGCCTGGACACGGACCTCTGGCAGCCCGCTTGACTCGGCGCACACTCCTGACATATTCAGGTATACGCATAGTAATCTTCAGAATAGCTGAATTATAGATCGTGAGCGCAACCCCACTAGTTCAATCCCTGAGTCGTGGCCTTCGGCTTCTCGACTGGATCGCCGAATCGCCAGAAGGGCTGGCTCTGGCAGAGATGGCCACGCGGCTGGAAGTCAGCCAGCCCACCGCCTTCAACCTGGCGCGGACTCTGGTCGCCCATGGCTACTTGGCCAAAACCCCGCGCCCCGTGCGCTACCGCCTCGGTCCCGCCGCTACGGCCTTGCATCAAATCCACAACGAACGCAGCTGGCTGGTGCGGGCAGAACAGGCACTGCACAGCCTCGCCACCGACCTGCCCGGCACGTTTCTCTTCCTCTGCGAGACAGGCAGTGGCGATGTCCGGGTGGTCCGGCGCCTCGATCCGGCCAGCCCCCAGACCTTGGAGCATACCACAGCACGCATAGTGGTGCCGTATGTGATGGCCATTTCGCTAGGGTTCCTTGCCTTCGCCCATGCCGACGACCAGGCGCTATACAGGACGACCTACCCATTTGAGGAGTATGGCCGTGGCCGCTGGCGCTCTCCGCAAGAGCTTGAAGACTACCTGACTGCGGCGCGTGAGGCCAAGCAAATGACGATCACCGCGCCGTCCCCCTGCCGCGTAGTCGTTCCCCTGTGGGGCACAAGACACTCCCTGCTTGGCCTGATCTGCGCCGCCCGGCCCGCCAATCCCGGCGAAACACCAACTGCCGTCT
>JABGQJ010000122.1 GCA_018648945.1 Victivallales bacterium | reverse complement strand
CCATCGTTCTCGACACCGATCTGGTGGATGACTCGTGGCGCATCGACTTCGGCAAGGTGGCTGGCACCACGCTGGTCGCCTTTGGCAATGTCAACACCAATCGGTTGCTGGCCGTGCTCTATGGCCAGCGCTACGTGGTTGCCGACTCGATCTACCCGGGCCCCGGCGGGTACGTCATCCGCACGGTTCACGATCCCTTCGCCAAGGGCATCAACGTGCTGGTTCTGGCCGGTTCGGACCCCGCCGGAGTCGGTCGTGCGGTCGATGTCTTCCTGGAGAAACACGCCATGGCCGATGCGGCCCGGAATCTGGTCCTCGGGAAGCCGTTGACGGACGTGTCCTTCGTGGCCAAGGCGTATCCGTTCTTTCCAGACGTCACCCATTCCCTGTCCTCCAAGCGACAGCCGCAGCACACCGGTCTGGACTGGTTTGCCCAGCAATGGCAGAAGGGGGGATTCATGGATGCGGACGGCAAAGTCATCACCCACGCCGACCGTGCCGTGCAGGGGACGGCAGTGACCGGCCTCATTGGTCGGATGGGCCAGACCTACTTCCGTACGGGGAATCCAGCGCTGCGGCCACTCATGAAGCAACTGCTGGACAGGAATCGTCATCTGCTGGCCAATCTGGGCACGGTCCACGGCATGGGGGGACGCGGGGCGGGGCACATCCACCAATGGGATCTGCTGGAGGAATTGCCGATCTGGACCGACGCGGACCGCCTGGCCGTGACCAATGCGCTGTTGGCGGATGCGGCGCTTGGCCATGAACGGCGCGCGTTCCACCAGCAGGTGGCGGGAGGAATGACGCAATGCGTGGACGAGAACCACGGCACCTTCTCGGCGCTTCGCTCCCTCCAGGCATGGCAGTATTTTGACAGGCACTACCCCTCGGCGGCCAGCGACTACTGGATGCGCTGTGCCGATGCGGTCTTTGCGGGGCAGGCCAGCACCTTCCAGATTCTGGAGGACGCCAGTGGCTACCTCTGCTACGCCCCCAACTCCACGATGAGCTACGCGCTGGCACGCCCCAACCTGCGCTACTTCGAGAGCGGCATCGCTCTGCATCACGCCCGCCTGGTGGCCCTGGCCTGCATGAACAACCTAGGCTTCGATACCGGCTTCGGGGACAGCCCGAACATCGTCCAGCCAGCCTTCTTCGAGCTACTGGCCCCAGCTGCCTGGTACTACCGCGACCCTCGTCTCTACTGGGTGATCCGCAACAAGCTGCCCCAGGCCTGCGGGCTCCGCATCTTCCAGAATTCACTGGCCTTTGATCTGACCGTCGAGCCCGTCCGCCCGGACGAGTGGACCGGGCTGATCCAGATCCCCATCTACGACGCGCCGCTGGCCAAGGGCGATGCGCGCAAGGTCCCCGTCTACGCCAAGAAGAGCGTGGTCGATCCAACCCTCTTCAACAAGCTCGTCTTCCGCGAGAACTGGGACACCGACGGGCAATACATGCTACTCGATGGCGCGGGTGTCTGGGCCGGGCCGCCCGGGCCTCACGGGCACAAGCAGAATGATATCCACACCATTGCCAATCTGACTGCGCATGGCCGCATGTGGCTGGTGGATCACTCCTACGAGCACCGCGATGCGGCGGACCATAGTGGCGTGCTCTTCCTCCGCGAGGGCAAGGGCGGCTACCCGAAGCGGACCCTGGCCCGTCTTGCCGCCTTCGCGCAGGACGGTCGGTGGGGCATCACCAAGACCACCTTTGCGAACACGGAACGAGCGGTGTTCTGGCGCAAGGGGAAATACTTCCTGGTGGTGGACCGGTGCGTCGCGCCGACCGCTGGCGAGTACCTGGCGCGGTGCAGTTGGCGCGCCCTCGGCGAACCGAGTCTGGTGGGCGACGATCTGCTCCTGGAGCAGAAGGGCCGATTCCTGAGGATCAGCTCCGATGGCGGGTCGAGTCTCGACCTCGAGACCGCCAATCTGACCAATGATCATTGGGAGAGGTTCTATCCCTTTGCGAAGCCGGTTGTGAAGGTGTTTCAGCAGGACAAGCGAGGAGACCTGAGGGCGGGCGATTCCCTGGGGTTCATCAATCTCCTGCTGCCCCATGCGGACCGCGAGCAGGGCACTCGGGTCCGCCTTGAAGCCAAGGGCAAGACGACGGCGGTGGTTCGGGATGGCCGGGAGGTGGTGGTGGCTGGACTGGGGCCGTTGCCCGGCACGGGGAGCGCGTGCGGGGTGTTCCTGCTAGACCGCGCGACGGCGTTCTTCGGCGACTGCACGGAGGCCGGCGACGGGGCGCTGACGGTGGCTGCGCCCGCCGACTTCCTGATCGATCTCCGCGCTGGCGGTCTTAGGGTCCGCTGCGTGGCCGAGCGGGAGATTGTCCTTCGCGGCAGCATCGCGAGTGTGCTTCTGGATGGCAAGCCGATGCGGGTTCAGCAGGGAAATGGCACGGTCTCCTTGCGGGTCCCCAAAGGCACGCACCGTCTCCAGCTGACAGGCTGGACTGCGTATCCCGCGCTGGTGGCCTTCGCGGAACAGCTGCGGGGGCGGCTTGCCGATGCGCCACGAGCCGAGCGGACCGCCAAAGCAGCGGTGGCGAAGACAGTCATCCCCGAAACCAAGGTGCAGCGACTCAAGCTGGGTCTCCGGGTCGCCGATACGGTCGCCATCGACATGGATCGCGACGGGAAGCGGGAATGGGTGGTCGCAGGGCCAGACGGCGGCGGCGCGTTCTCCCACGACGGGAGATTGCTGGCCCGCTTCGCGCTCGACACCCCGCTGCGCGCCCTTGCGGTAGGCGACACAAATGGCGATGACGTCCCCGAGATTGTCGTGGGAACGGCAGACCATCGGGTCTGCCTGTTCCGCGCCGATGGCACGAAGCTCTGGGAGTTCACCTGCAAGGGCACGCAGGGCTCCACCGATGGCCCGCCAGTCGTGGACCTGCTTCGCATCGCCGATCTAGACGGCGACGGGAAGGCCGAAATCGTCGCCGGCGCCAACTGGGTGCATGTGCTCGCGGGCGACGGGACGTTGCGCTGGGAGCACTACATGGACCGCCGCCGAGGCAGGATCACCGGTGATTTTGTCTGTGGCGAAGTGGCGGACCTGGATGGCGATGGCCAGCAGGAGATCGTCGCCCTCTTCAACACCTCCTATCCGTTGGTGAAGGCCTACGACCACGCGGGAAACGTCGTCCTGCCCGCTGGAAAGACAGCCCATGGGGGGCTGAACATCAGCGTTCCCCGCCGGGTCGCCGTTGGTCCCATTCTGGGAGACGGCACGCAGCAGATCATCTGTGGTACGTCGCGTGGCATCCGCATTCTCCGGTCCGACGAATCTCAGGCCAGCGCCTATCTTGCCCATATTGGCGGCTCGGTTGTCGATCTCGCTACGGGGGGGCCGAACCACACGTTCCTGGCCGTGGCAGACCCCCTCTGCGGGATTCGCGCCGGCAGGCTTCGCCCCGCGAAGGACGGGCGGAAGATCGACTGGCAACAGCTCTGGTACCACAGCCTTGCAGAGAAGATCTCCATCGTGGCCTGCATCCCGATCGCCACCGGCACGTCCCTGGTGGCAGCAGGCACCAAGGGCGGCAACCTGGCCTTCTTCGATGCCGAGACAGGGCGGGATCTCGGGCAGCTAGCCGTCGGCAGCGCTCCCGTCGTCAAGCTCTTCGCGGGACCAGCCCCTGGCACGGTCGCCGCCGTTGCCGCCGATGGCACGCTCTGTCGGGTGGCTTGGTAGGGCGAACCGTGTGCGGCATGGACCCGCCTGTGCAGCCATGTCCATCTGCCTTTGGTCGGGGACCTCTGACGCTCCTCCGGCTGCGGGCAGAGAGCAGGCGGGGGACCGCCTTGGCGACAGGGGATTCGGGTGGCTCACCCGCCGAACACAATGGGAAGGGGACAAGAACGTCAGTTTTTCAGATTGGGCTCGTGCGAAATCGGCGAGATGCTGTATTGTGTGGCAACTCGGGGTGCCGTTTGCTCCGGGGTACTTGTATTCCGTTTCGGTCCCGGTGGCTTCCGGGGTAGCCGTGCGGGATGCCGACAGGTTCGGATAAGCCTTGGGGTCCACGGCTGATGGCAGAATTCTGGAAAACACAGAGGAGGCAGTCATGCTGACGAAACGAGGTCTGCGTGGTGCGTTCTTGGTAGCCGTTTTCGTCGGTACGACCATGGTGGCCCAGGCTGGTTGGGTCAACCGGATCAATGTATTCAAGAAGTGGCAGTCCCGCAATCGGGTTGACACGCTCGTGATCACCGGCAATTACGGTAGGTCCCGCTTGCTGGCGGCCCTGGCGCAAAACAAGCGGAAACACCCCATCCTGCTCATCTCGCCCGAGGCGGGCGGCCAGGAAGAGCTGTTCTTCATGCCCAGTCGGCCGGAAGCGGAACCCATTCCCCAGGCCGAATTCCTGAACTTTGTCGGCTTCCTCAAGCCCAAGCGGATCATCATTCTGGGCGACTCCAGCTATGTACCGACCCAATATGTGGACGAGCTCCGCCGCAACCGATTCTCCACTATCGTCCTGAACAGCGAGGACTGGGCCAAGAATGCCGAATCCCTCGCGGGTATCATTGATTACAAACGTCTGCCGAAGCACTATGCTGGCTATGTCGCCAAGCTCGAACTGGCCAAAAGCGGTGCCGTACCCAGCGATGCCAAGGCGGCACCGGCGCCACAGCCAGCCCCCGTGGGGCCCATGATGGCCCCAATCACCACTGGCCAGTAGCTTTCCCTCGCCTCCGGCAGACCCAACTAGGATTTACCCCCCCGCGTGTTTTCTTCCGTATACCAGATCTCCAAAAACACCTTCCGTGAGACCTTGCGAGAGCCGATCTTCCTGCTTGTGCTCCTCGCGGCCCTCGCGCTGATCGGCGTGTTCCCGCTCATGACTCTGTTCGTGTTCCGCGAGCAGGTCAAGCTGGTCATCGACAGTGCGATGGCTACCATGCTCGTGTTCGGCTGGTTGGTGGCGGTTCTGTCCTCCAGCCACGCCATCGCGCGGGAGATCGGCAACGGCACCGCCTTGCTCGTGCTGTCCAAGCCGGTGAGACGACCAGCCTTCATCCTGGCCAAGATTCTCGGCATTCTGGCCGCGCTTGGGGTGTTCTGCCTGCTCACGTTCCTCGCCACTCTGATCGCGGTTCGCGTCGCCAAGGATCAGTTCCGCCTGGACAATTCCGCGATGATCATCTACTTCAGCGCCATCATCCTGAGCTTTGTGATCGCGGGGCTGCACAACTATATCAGCCGCTCCTCCTTCCCGATGTCCGCCGTGTTGTCGATGCTGGTGATCATACCGATCGCCTTTACCATCATCTATTTCGTGCCGGTCACCGAAGCTGGCGAGAGCAAAATGGTCGGGTATTCGTGGGAACTGCTTCCCGCCCTGATCCTGATCGTGTACTCGGTGTGGGCCATGGGAACACTGGCGACTGCACTGTCGACGCGCTTTGGCTTGGCAACCAACTTCCTGATCTGTTCAGTCATCTTTGTGGTCGGGCTGATGTCCGATTATCTGTTGGGTCGCCACGTATACGAGGCATGGCAGGACAGTGCATCGACCCGAGGGCATACCACCCTCTGGTCCTCCTACTACTCGTTCTCCGAGACCGAACGGGTGGATGTGGGGCGTTGGAGCCAACCCCAGTCCATGGGAGATGGCGATTTTCTGGTCTGGTGCGAAGGCGAGCCCAGCGGGCCGTTGCCGGCCCTGGGGAACCTACCGGAGGAAGCCTGGCGGGATCAGGCAGGCTGGAAGCGCAAGCTGTCCGACCTTGACTCCCCGCCACGCTTGATGGGCCTCTACGACACTGTCACGGGGGAGTGGACCGAAGTGCCGGTCAAGGGCGAAGGCCTGGCTGCCCGGAAGGACGGCAAGAGCTTTGCCTCCTACGTGTTCCGGCGTTCGATCCATCGACCGCGGATTCCGGAGGGGGGGACATACCTGTCTCCCCTCCCGCGCACCGGCAACCGGGTAGCGAGCGTGCTCTATGCCTGCGTGCCGAACTGGCAGCTGTTCTGGATGGCCGATGCATTGGCGGCCGACAGACCGATTCCACTGGCGTATGTGGTTCTCGGCGGCATCTATGTGGTGCTGGTGATCAGCTTCCTGGGATTGGTGGCTGTGGTGCTCTTCTGGAACCGCGAGGTCGGTGCCCAGATGGTCGCCTAGGACTTCCGCAAGGTCTCCCTCCCCCGAACTCCCGCTGTCCGGCACGACCGAAGCACAGGTCGTGGCTGGCTTGACCTGTATTGCCGACCCTGACGAGGATCTTGGAGCTATGAATCCAAACCATTTCTACATCACGACCCCCATATACTACGTCAATGACAAGCCGCACATCGGCCACGCATACACGACGATTCTGGCTGATGTGTTGGCCCGCTACCACCGGTTGCTCGGCGAGCCGACCCACTTCCTGACCGGCACCGACGAGCACGGCCAGAAGGTGCAGCAGGCAGCCGAAGCCAACGGCATCAGCCCCCAGGAGCAGTGCGACCAGACCGTCGTCCGCTTCCAGGAGCTGTGGGCCCGGCTGGGCATCACCCACGACGACTTCATTCGCACCACCGAGCCCCGACACAAGCGCATCGTGCAGGAGATTCTGAGCGATCTCTGGGATCGGGGCGAGATCTACGCCGACGAGTACGAGGGCTGGTACTGCGTGCCCTGCGAGCGCTTCTTCACCGAGAAGGATCTGGTGGAGGGCAACTGCCCGGAGTGCGATCGCCCCGTCGAGAAGCTGTTGGAGAAGAACTACTTCTTCCGGATGAGCAGCTACCAGGAGTGGCTGGTGCAGCACATCGAGGCCCATCCCGAGTTCATCCAGCCCGAGCACCGGCGTCAGGAGACCCTGGGCTTTCTGCGGCAGCCGCTGGGCGACCTCTGCATCAGCCGCCCCAAGAGTCGCCTCGCCTGGGGCATCGACCTGCCTTTCGACTCCGACTATGTGACCTACGTCTGGTTCGACGCGCTGGTGAACTACATCAGCGGCGTGGGCTACCGCTCCGACGACGCGCAGTTCGCAGCCTGGTGGCCCGCCTCCTACCACTTGATCGGCAAAGACATCCTGACCACGCATACGGTCTACTGGCCGACCATGCTCAAGGCCATGGGCGTGGAACTGCCGCGCACGGTCTTTGCGCATGGCTGGTGGCTGGTGGGACGCAACAAGATGAGCAAGTCCCTTGGCAATGTGGTCAATCCCATGGAGATGGCCGACACCTACGGGGTGGACGCCTTCCGCTATTTCCTCATGGCCGAGATGTCGCTAGGGCAGGATGCCAGCTTCACCGAAGAGGCGTTCATCACCCGCTACAACGCGGATCTGGCGAACGATCTGGGCAATATGACCAGTCGGGTCGTCAAGATGATGGCGCGTAGCTTCGACGGGAAGATCCCCGCTTGCCCTGCCCCCGGCGAGGACGAGCAGGAACTGATCGAGGCCACCCTCGGCGCGGTCACCCATATGCGCGACCACCTGAACGCCATGCAGCTTGATCGCGGCGTGGCCCAAGTGCTGGGCGCTGTCCGTGCGGCCAACCGCTATTTCGACCGGATGCAGCCTTGGGCTCTGGCCAAGGATCCCGCGCGCCAAGCCGATCTGGCGCGGGTGCTGTGCAACGCGGGCGAGTGCCTGCGGATCGTTTCCGGCTTGCTCTACCCGATCATGCCCGACAAGATGTCTGCCTTGCGCGCCTCTCTGGGATTGGCCGAGGATCATCTGGAGCCGCATCTGAGCACGCTGGAGGTCTGGTCCGGACTCCTGCCGGGGAGCTCCCTCGGTGATCTGGAGCCGCTGTTCCCTCGCGTCGATGCCAAGAAAGTCCTGGGCGAAACCAAGGCCAAGCCAAAGCCGGGCAAGGGCAAGAAAGCCGTCCCGGCCGGCGTGCAGTTGATCGATATCGGCGTCTTTGGCGAGGTCAAGATGAAGACGGCGCGCGTGGTCAAGGCCGAACGGGTCGAGGGGGCCGACAGACTCCTCAAGCTCCAACTCCAGGTTGGGGCGGGGACGCGGCAGGTCGTGGCCGGGATCGCGAATTTCTACACGCCCGAGGAATTGATCGATCGGACCTTGGTCGTGGTGGCCAATCTGAAACCCGCGACGTTGTTCGGGATCGAGTCCGAGGGCATGTTACTGGCGGCCCGTGCAGGCAAGAAGTTGCGGCTTCTGATGCCTGATGGCGATATGCCCAGTGGGGCTGACATTGGTTAGACTGATCGAGCGGGGCGGCGCCCCAGCGCTGCTCCGCTCGCCGAATCCTCTTACGGAAGGGTTGCGCGCATGAAGAAGACGAACCTGTGGCTTGCTTTCTGTCTGGTGATCCCTTTCTGCATGGCCTTCGGGCAGGAACCCGCGAAGCCCGAAGCGAAGCCGGTCGACCCTCGTCCCGTGGTTGGCCCTGGCTACGACAACACACCCTTGATCCCCGGCACCGAATGGCGCGTGCACGACAACCGTCGTCCCCATCCGAAAATCGTGGCACCGGGTACCACCAACAGCTCGGCACCCGCCGATGCCGTGGTGCTTTTCGACGGCACGGACTACTCCCAGTGGGTCGGCTCCAAGGGGCCCGTGACGTGGAAGATCGTGGATGGGCACATGGAAGCGGTGAAGAAGGCCGGCGCAATCCGCACCAAGGAGCAGTTCGGCAGTTGCCAGCTGCACGTGGAGTGGGCGGCACCCAACCCGCCCAAGGGCGCTTCGCAGGGCCGCGGCAACAGCGGCGTGTTCCTGATGGGCTGCTACGAAATCCAGGTGCTGGATTCCTACAACAACAAGACCTACGCCGACGGCCAGACCGCCGCCCTCTACGGCCAGACGCCCCCACAGGTCAATGTCTGCCGCCCTCCCGGCGAGTGGCAGACCTACGACATCATCTTCACTGCGCCCGTCTTCAAGGACAGAAAGCTCGTGACCCCCGCGTATGTGACCTTGCTGCACAACGGCGTGCTGGTCCACAGCCATGTGGCTCTCATGGGCCGCACCTCCCACAAGAAGATGGCCACGTACCGGCCCCATGGCCCGAAGGGCCCCATCAGCCTTCAGGACCACGGCAACCCAGTGCTGTACCGCAATATCTGGATCCGCCCGTTGCCGGCAACGCAGAAGTAAGGCAGGCGGATCGCCCCTTCCTCGCGAATTGGGCGGTCCCGCACAACCAGACCTGCGATTCCAGGAGAACGGGCTGGCCGTCCCGACCGCAGGAACTCCCGCCACAGGGCACGCTGCGGACACAGCAGGGGTGCTGGGCAGGGATCTTCTCGGGGCCACTCGGGAAAGACAGGACATGCCCTTGGGTTGGTTGACCAAGGCTCGTTCCAGAGGTATCGTCGGGAATTCGCGGAAGCGTTCTTCTGGCCCAGGGGCAACGAACAGACCCAGGATCGTGGACTAATGAGCACACGGCTTTCCCTGCCCGACTGGGGGCGCGAGTGGCGCAAACACGCTCTCACCCTCATTGCCGCCGCTCTGTTCGTCTCGTTTCCCATGCTCCACGGCGCCGATCTCAAGCTCTCCGGTGTGTTCGCCGACCACATGGTTCTCCAGCGCCAGAAGCCCGCGCCAGTCTGGGGTTGGGCGATACCAGGGGAACGGGTGACCGTCCGGTTCGCTGGCCAGAGCAAGAGCGCGGTGGCCGATGCGGCGGGGAAGTGGCAACTGAGGCTTGATCCCATGCCGGCCTCTGCCGAGTCACGAACCCTCGTGGCGGAAGCGCGCGCGGCCCAACAGCAACTGCGCATCACCGATGTTCTCGTCGGGGACGTGTTCCTCCTTGCCGGTCAATCGAACATGACCTGGTGGCTATCGAGCTCGACCGGCGGTGACGAGGCCACCAAGCGTGCAGACTACCCGTGGCTGCGGCATCTCGACCCCGGCTGGCAGTGTACGAGCAAACCAGCCGCCGACGTCAGCCGAGGAGCCAAATGGCAGGTATGTGCGCCGGAGAACGCGGGCCGGTTCTCTGGCGTCGGGTTCTTCTTTGCCGAGTCCCTGCACGCGGTCCACAATGTTCCCATAGGCCTGATGCAAACTGCAATCGCGGCGACCTGGGGCGAGAACTGGGTCAGTCGCGCCGCAATGGACGCCAACCCCGACTTCCGCTACTGCCTGGACAAGTACAAGGAGGCACTCGCCAGACTTCCCGGGGAAGAGAAGCGTTGGGAAGGCGAGAGAGCGGGGCACGAAGCGAAGGTGGCGGAAGCCAAGGCAGTGGGCAAGAAGCCGCCAAGCCCGTCCTACTTCGTCAAGAATGGGCCCATGGGCCCGAAACATACGCGCCGGCCCAATGCGCTCTACAACGGTCGCGTCGCGCCACTCATGCCCTTTGCCCTGCGTGGCATCGTCTGGTACCAGGGCGAGGGAAACACTCAGATCAAGCTGGCCGAGAAGTACCACATGCTACTGACGACGCTAGTGCAGAGCTGGCGCGCGGGCTTCGCGCAGGGCGATGTGCCGTTCTTCATCGTGCAGTTGCCGCGGTACTCCTACGCTGATCCCTGGCACTCCTGGCCCCTGGTGCGGGAAGCGCAGTTGCGCGTGGCCTTGGAGCAGCCGAACTGCGGACTCGTCACGCTCATGGACGAAGGTGAACGAAAGGAGATACACCCCAGGAACAAACGTCCCGTCGGCGAGCGGCTCGCCCGTCTGGCGCGCACCGTGATCTACGGTGAAGACCTTACCCCCACGGGCCCGGTGTTGGATCGGCACGAGGTCAGGGACGGGGCCATGCATCTCCGGTTCCGCCATGTGGGTGAGGGACTGGCGGCCCGGAATGGCGCGCTACGCACGTTCACTGTCTGCGGCGCCGACAGAGTCTTCCAGCCCGCAACGGCCGAGGTCACGGGAAAGCGCACGATCCGCGTCGCCTCTCTTCGCGTGCCCAAGCCCGTGGCTTTACGGTACGCTTGGGAGCCGTTTCCGGACTGCAACCTCTTCAACAGCGAGGGATTGCCTGCCTCGCCGTTCCGCACCGACGGCTTTGAGGTCGGTCATTACCTTCCGTTGAAGCCCTATCTTGAGCGGCTGCAGAAGCAGAGATAGCCCCTGCCACGCCAAAGGGAACCCACGAATGCGAACAAGCCTGTCCCGAGCAGCGGCTCTGGCCATTGTCACGGCCACTCTCACGCCCAGTTGCGGACATCTCGGAATCACGGAACGGGGGGTTCAAGCCATGTCTCTGACGAAGGACGACGTGCTTTCGGTCCGCGACGGGCGCTTCTACCTGGAAGGCCGTCCGTTCGCCGAAATCAGCTTCAACAAATTCGACCTGCTGTGGCAGCTCTACGACCAGCTGCAGGCAGGCAACGCCCTCGACGAGACGAACCCGTTGGTGCAGGCTCAGGACAGAGCCTTGAGGGATCTGCACGAGATGGGGTTCCGCACGATTCGCATCTTCGCGTTGCCCTGGGGGCCGGCCGGACCCGAGTCCTACGCCGATCCCGAGAAGCGGAAGCACCTCTATGCCGCCCTCGACAAGGCCCTCGATCTCTGCGACCGGCATGACATCCGCGTCGTCTGGTCCCTGGCCGCAGGCACGTTCACCGACACGAAGCTGGTACCAGGCAAGGGCTGGGTCCACGGCGAGGAACAGAAACGGGAGCTGTTCTCGAACCCGGAGGCGCGCGGTCGCAAACTCCTCTACCGGTACATCGACGAGACCGTTGCCCGCTACAGACACCGCCAAGCCGTCCTCATGTGGGAGATCTCCAATGAGCTGACGCTGTCGGCCGACATTGGCGACGATGACCGCGTCTTCAAGGGCCAGCGGATGCCCACGCTCAAGAATGTGGCCGGGTTCTTCGACGACGTGGCCAAGCGCATCAAGACCGCCGATCCGCTGCGGCTTGTCAACAGCGGCGGCTCGAACATGCGGGAGAGCCAATGGAGCCTGTACCAACGCCGCAGTTGGGACAAAGACACGTTCGAGGAGCAGTCCAAGTGCTTCGCCCTCCTCTACGCGGACACTGCGGTCGATGTGATCGACATCCACTCGTACCCGAACCACAGGCCAGGCTACGTCATTTCGGACGGGGTCGGGGGCAAAGCCATTCTCGATGACCGAGGCTACATGACGATCGCCGCGCGCATCGGCAAGCCCCTGATGATCGGCGAGCTTGGCCTCCATGCTGCCGCCAAGGACAAGAAGAAGAAGGTCTGGGAAGAGACCCCCGACTACTTCGAGAGCTACTCGGACGCCACCGCCGCCAAGCCCTGGGTCGAGAAGACGCTCAATCGCGTGATCGACGCCGGGATCCCGCTCTCCTACTGGTGGTGCTACCAGTCCGATCGACCGGTGGATCAGAACAATCCCCAGCGCTTCGACCTCACGCGCGAACGCAATCCCGAGCTGCTCACGTGCTTTGTCGAGGCAAACCGGCGCCTGAAACAGAAACTCGGGGCCACCGAAGCCAAGTGACAGGGGGCCGCTATGGCACGCATATCCCGTCGTGAATTCGTTGGCTCTTCTCTCGCCATGGCCTTGGGATCGACCCTTCATGGGGCCCCCGGCCAAGCTCTCAAGCAAGGGGAAGCCCCGAATATCCTGATGATCGCAGTGGACGATCTGAACGACTGGATCGGGCCGCTGGCCGGCCACCCGCAGACGACCACGCCAAACCTGAATGCCTTTGCCCGGGAAGCGATGGTCTTCGAGAATGCCTACTGCGCTGCTCCCGTCTGCAACCCGTCCCGGAGTGCGTTGATGACGGGATACCGCCCGGGACGTTCTGGCGTCTACGGCAACAACCATCTCTTCCGGACGTCGCCCGTGCTGAAAGACATCCAGACGATTCCACAGTACTTCCATGCCCATGGCTACTACACCGCAGCAAAGGGGAAGATCTTCCATCACCCGCAGGGAGTCTGGGGCGACGAGGGGTCGTGGGAGAAGCACAACCGGCTGACCGGCGATGGCATGGGACGGCACCCCGGGGCCACGAAGGACAAGCTCAATAACGGGTTGCCGAAGATCCCGGGGGGCCTGAACAACATGGACTGGGGAGGGCTGGACATCCCGCTGGAGGAGACGTCCGACTACCAGAACGCCGAGTGGGCAGTGGGCGAGCTCAATCGTGAACACGACCGCCCCTTCTTCCTGGCGTGCGGCCTTTTCCGTCCGCATATGCCCTGGTTTGCCCCGCGGAGGAACTTCGACCGCTTCCCGCCGGACACGATCCGGAACACCCGGATCGACGAACACGACTTGGACGACATCCCGGATGCAGGCAAGAGCATCTCCGGCGGGCTCAATGCGAGGAGCGACTACCAGAAACTGAAGAAGCACGGCCTACTTACCGAGGCCACTCGGGCCTACCTGGCCTGCATCAACTACGCGGATGAGTGTATCGGCGCGGTCCTCGAGGGTCTCGCCGCAAGTCCATACCGCGACAACACCATCGTCTTCCTCTGGGGAGACCATGGCTGGCATTTGGGCGAGAAGCTCCACTACCGCAAGATGACGCTCTGGGAGGAAGCCACGCGCGCCCCGCTCTACTGGCACGTGCCCGGCATGACCAAGCCCGGAGCCCGCTGTCGGCGGCCCATCGACTACATGTGCTTCTACCCTACGCTGATCGAACTCTGCGGCCTGCCCAAGAAGAGCGATCTCGACGGCCGCAGCATCGTCCCCCTGCTCACAGACGCGGCGGCACCATGGCCCTACCCCGCCATCACCACGCGCTTGCGGGACCAGCACGGCATCCGTTCCGAACGCTGGCGGTACATCCGCTACCACGATGGCTCCGAGGAACTTTACGACCATTCCATGGATGAATGGGAAGCGACCAATCTAGCCGGAGACCCGAAGTACAAGCAGGTCATCGAGGAGCACCGGAAGTGGTTGCCCAAGGACAATGTGGCACCGATCAAGCCAACGGGGAGGAAAGGCCGCAGCAAGGGTGGCGGCAAGCCAGTGCCCGGCGGCGGCGGGGTGGCTGGGGCCGCGCAGCAGGGCATCCGGGACCGTCAGACCGCCGCGAAGGGCAAGCCGGGGCGAGGGGCGGAGTTCCTGCCCGAACTCCCCGTGGGCCTCTACCACAACAAGGGGCCGTCGTTCGCCCTCGTCCCCCGCTACAGCCCCAAGACCGACACCTACACCTTCCTCTACCCCAATCCTAACGTGCGCTGGGGCTTCAACGACCGGGACCTGAAGGGCCTCACCATCAACGGCAAGGCCGGCAACGAGATCTCTTTCCCAAACCCCGGCAAACTCACCTTCCAGCTCGAATACGACGACGGACGCAAGCGCACGATCGTCATCGACCAGGAACGTCCCAAGTAACCAACAAGGCGCAGCTCTCTGGGAAGCAGATCGGGCCACCATGTAAGGACGAGGGAGAATGGGGGCAGGGAGATTGGTGTCATGCCCGCCGGATTGCGGCCGGCTCAATGCTTCTCTGGCCAAGCCGTCGCCGCCCTTGACCAGGGCGTCAGGGATCAGATTGCGCGCTCTGTTGCCGCAGCTTCGCCAATGTCTTGCTCAGTCGCCCCCGCGCTGCTAGGCAGGAATCGTTCAGCGTCAACTTCCGGAAGTCCCGCCAGCGGTGAAAGGTAAGGTAGTTGGCGTCGTGCTGGCGCTTCGGGCCGCCTGCCCCGTCCGGCCAGGCGGTCCGACAGACCGCGATCAGGTCGGGACCAGCGAACAGGAAGTCCAGGTACTGAAACCCGTGCTTGTCGGTATCCGGATGGTGCAAG
>JABGQJ010001219.1 GCA_018648945.1 Victivallales bacterium | reverse complement strand
CAAGAGCACTCTCTTCGAAGGCCATGGCTCGCTGCTTCCCGACGGACGTATCCTCTACTACCGCTGGGAATACGTGGACCGTAACTACGGTGACGCCGAGGGGCTGTGGACCGTGAACCCCGACGGAACCAATCACGCCATCTACTGGGCAAACAACACGGTCAGCCCCGCCGCCGTGTTCGATGGCCGGGCCATTCCAGGCACCGACCGGGCCGCCTGCATCTTCGGTTCCTGCCATGACCGTCCGTGGGGGGCGTTGGCGATCATCGACCGGAGCAAGGGGATCGACGGCAAGGAGGCAGTGGCACGGATCTGGCCGGAATCCGCGCGGAGCCGCATCTCGATCGACGGCAGCGATCTGCCCGGCCCCTTTGCGCCCGATCAGTTCGTCGCGCTGCCCTCGCGCTACGAGGACCCGTTCCCCTTGGCCGATCCGAGAACCGGTCGGGGGGGAACGTATTTCTTGGTCTCGCGCAGCACCGTGCCCGTCCCCTCGGGCAAGCCGATCCGGAACCAGAACGACGTCAACGGACTGAAGATGGGCATCTTCCTGGTCGATACCGCCGGCCACGAGATCCTGCTGCACGCGGAGGAGCCGGGGTGCTTCGACCCCATGCCGTTGGCTCCACACCCTCGGCCCCGCCTGATCCCCGGCCGACGGGACTACACGAGTCCCACCGGCACCCTATTCGTCTCAGACGTGTACGACGGCACCCACATGCAGGGCGTCAAACGCGGCGATGTGGTCGCACTGCGCGTGGTCGAGTCGGTAGAAAAGCGGTTCTGGACAGGACCTCTGTGGCGCTGTGCCCAGTTCAACACGGAGCACAACGGCAGACGGGTCCGGGGCAACACACTGAACCGCCCGGCCATCTCCTGGGCCGGGTTCGAGACCAAGCGGATTCTCGGGACGGTGCCGGTGGCCGCCGACGGATCGGCCCACTTCGAGGTGCCAGCCGAGCGCTTTGTCTACTTCCAACTCCTGGACCGCGACGGCATGATGGTCGCCACCATGCGCTCCGGCACGCAGGTGCAGCCGGGGGAAACGCTTGGCTGCGTGGGCTGCCACGACAACCGGCTCAACGCACCACCGCCCAAACGAGCCACGACGGCCCTCCTGCGACCGCCCAGCGCCCTGGACGGCTGGTACGGCCCCCCCCGGACCTTCAACTACATGGCCGAGGTCCAGCCTGTCTGGGACAAGCACTGTGTCGGCTGCCACGACTTCGGCAAGAAGGCCGGCGAGAAGCTGGTTCTGGCGCGGGACAAGGAACTGGTCTTCAATGCCTCCTACGTCGAGCTGTTCCGGAACTGGGGCGAAGCCAACGCACGCATCCACACGGTCGGCCTCGGGCCCGCGGCGCTGCAAGCTCCCTACGCGGTTGGCTCCCACCGCAGCCGTTTGGTCGCCCTCCTCAAGCGCGGGCACCAGCAGGTCAAGCTCTCGGCGGAGGAGATGGACCGGATCATCACCTGGATTGACCTGGGCGGGCCCTACTACCCCGACTATGCCTGTGCCCACCCAACGAATGTCGCCGGACGCGCCCCGTTGACGATCCCCCAGACCAAGCATTTGGGCAAGTTGACCGGCATCCGGCTCCTGGATGGCGCCGGCAACCCCGGCTATGGAACGCACCGCCTTTGGCTTTCCTTCGACCGACCGAAGCTGAGCCCCTGCCTGCGAAAGCTCGCCCAACAAGGCGATGCCTACCGCGAGGCCCTGGCAATCATTGCCGCCGGTGGGGAGGAACTCCGGGCGAATCCCGACGCGGATCTGCCTGGGTTCACCTACTGTGCCGAACACCAGGCACGCGAGGACAAGTACCAGCGCTTGCGCGAACGCGAGCTGGCCCGGCGCAAAGTGCTGG
>JABGQJ010001218.1 GCA_018648945.1 Victivallales bacterium | reverse complement strand
TGCCGGAAACAGTAGAGCCTATGGGCGATTCTGTCCACACGCGCAGAGCATGTGGGAGAAGGGGAAACGGGGCGCTGCCCCGGAGCCCCGCCGGGGAGGCGTGCCTCCCCGGACCCCACGAGTAGGCCTTGCGGTGCGCGGTGCCCGCGCTCCGCAAGGCGATTGCCGCTGCTCGCGCACCGAGACGATGGTCGGCAACAGGAGGGAGGAGGGCGACCCGCACAGAAACCGTGTGGCTGGTCAAGGACGGGGTGGCGTTCTGGTTGGGCATCGGTAGATTGGGGAGGACCAAACCCAATGGAGGACGCCCGATGGCTAGGCCGAATATCCTGCTGATCACCACCGACCAACAGCGCTGCGACACGATCGGCGCCTATGGCTCGGAGCATGTGCGGACACCCAATATCGACCGGCTCTGCCAGGAGAGCGTGGTGTTCGACCGGGCGTATGTGCAGAACACGGTCTGCATTCCCAGTCGGGCCTGCATCCAGACGGGACGCTATACGCACCAGCACGGCGTCCGCTACATGGAGTCGGAGATCGACAACACGCCGGGCCTGCCAGGCCATGAGCTTACCATCATGGAACGGTTGCAGGCGGCGGGTTACGCGACCGGGGCCACCGGCAAGATCCACATGATGCCGGAACGGGGCTTCGATTTCCAGGAAATCGTCGGCGGCAAGGGCTCGCGCTGGACCCAAGCCACCGGACAGGACATCGGCCCCGCGCCGCTCGGTGCGCAGTATGCGGCCTGGCTGAACGACCGCCGCCCCGGCGGCTACGATGAGATCTACGAACAGCGACGGCGACCGGAGTACAAGCGGAATCGGGCCAGTGTCGAGAATGTGCTGCCGCTCGAAGACTACGTGGAGACCTACATCCTGGAGAAGTCCATGGAGTTCATGGAACAGGAGAGGGACGAGCCGTTCTTCCTCTGGTGCGGTTTCTGCGGTCCCCACGGTCCCCACGATCCGCCTTCTTCTCACGCCCATCTCTACCCGTTCGATGAGATCAAGTTGCCCACCAGCTTTGCGCACGACCTAAGCGACCGCCCGCCCCATCTGCGCCGTCCGCCGCGCGAACTCACGCCGGAGCGGGAGCAGGCCGAGCGCATCTTCATGAGCTACTACTACTGCCTGTGCACGCTGATCGACGACTACGTGGGCAAACTCGTCGCCTTCCTCGGTGAACGGGGCATGCTCGAGAACACCCTCATTCTCTACACCTCCGACCACGGCGAAATGCTGGGTGATTTCCGCAGCTATGGCAAGGGCAACTTCTACGAGCCGGTTGCTCACGTTCCCCTCATCGCGCGCCCACCGGGCGGTTGCGATGGGCGCCACGTCCGCTCGTTGATGGAGGTGATGGACATCGCCCCCACCGTGCTCGACTACGCGGAGATCACTCATCCCCGCGAGATGACAGCCGTCAGCTTCCGCCCCATTCTGGAGGGCGGCGAAGGCGGACACGAGGCGGTGCTTTCGGAGTACACGACCAACAACCAGAGCTTCAGCGGCAAGTGTCTAGTGACCGACCGCTACAAGTACATCTACTGGAACACGGAACACGGTGGCGAGCTCTACGACCTGCAGGAGGACCCGACGGAACTCCGCAATCTCTACTACGATCCCGCCTACACCGAGGTCCGCGACCGACACGCGGAACTCCTGCTCGAACGCCTGATGGCTTCCGAAGCGGGTTACAACCACGGGCGCAGCGAACACTACTGATCCTCCCGGCCTCCACGAGGAGATCGGGGCTGGTCCAGATCCATCGCCCCCGCGATCTGGACAAGCTCTCTCTGTTCCGGCCGCATGCTCATGGGGCTGCGGGTTCGCAGCACGCGGGGGGTGCTGCCGCGGAGTCGTGC
>JABGQJ010001217.1 GCA_018648945.1 Victivallales bacterium | reverse complement strand
CGAACTGGGTGAGCCAGGCATGGCCCGTGTCGTATTCCAGGTTGCCCCAGTTCCAGCGGCGCTCGCCGTACCAGTCGCCGAAGTTCATCATGCCATACTCGCGCCGGGCCTCCCGGCTGGCGGGTAGGCTCTGCAACGCGGCGGCGACCGTCTCATCGTAGCTGGGAATCTGGTCGCGGGTAGAGACGGCGATGCGGCGTAGAGCCCCGGAATTCTCGATCCATTCCGGGGGCGCGGCCACCACTGGCAAGTCGCCAGCGAAGCCCTGGGCACCAGCGGCTGGACCGAGCCAAATATGCCACGTCTTGCTCCAGCCCTGCCGGAAGGTGTGCTTCCCATCGCGGACGTGGTAATAGAACTTGTCCTCGTCCGGACGCTTCGCGTAGAAACCGGCGGGGAGCTTCGGGCAGAGCTCAAGGGTCACCGCGTCCTTCCCTGCGGTAACCGCAACCGGCCACTGCTCCCAGAAGTTCCGCAACACGACTGCCTGATCCTTGCCACGCAGGACGCCTGAGATCCTTTTGCCCTTCGCGCCGCCAGGCTCGACCACGAACCCGTGGTCCTCGCGCTGGAACAGCCGCTGCCCCATGGCCAGTGCTTGCTCCACATCCCCGCCACCCATCCGCACGCTGCCCTTCAGTGGCAGTTGTAGAGAGAACGACTGGAGAGCGGTCATCTCTTGATCCGTACGCGTGTTCTCCAGCGTGACGTCCAGGCGCTTGGCAGACACCCCATTCCATTCGTGGAGCCGCAAGACGACCTCGAAGCCGGTAGGTCCATCCCCACTGGCGAGCACGCCGCGCAGATGCCGCACTCCCTTCACCTGGCCGAGCTCCTCCTTGAGCACATCCACGGACTGAAGGCGGCAGGTGCGCCCCTCTGCGTCCACCAGACGCAACTCCTTGCCGATGCCAACGATGTTGCCAGTTGGCGAGAACGGGTCGTTGGGGGGAGCAAGCAGTATGTCGCTCCCGTACTCCAAGACGAGTTCGCGGGTGCCGTCGGGCACGACCGTGTCGAATCGCAACCACTTGATGGATTGGTCATGGTGCCAGCGGGTGACGACGGCAGCCTGCCGCCCCACTTCCCGGCCTCCAGCCAGCACGCGGACTTGCCGCGCGCTGTGCAGGTGCCCTGGCGGGAGCGGCACTCCGACGGTCACCGGCATGGTCGGCAGCGACCAGTCGCCCGCATCCACTTTGAGTTTGATCTGGGCGCGTTTGACCGTGCCCTTGGGCTCGGGCGGCATCTTGACCGGGGCCGCCTCGGAAGTGAACGCCACCCCAGCACGAGTTGCGCCTTTGATGGCGACAAAGAGCGGCTGTGCAGCCGGAAGCAGGAAGTCGGCCCGGTGATTCACGGCCCAGCCGGTGCCCGCATCGCGGTTGTTCGTGGTGCCGCGCAGGCAGGAGGGGTCTTCGGGAGTACGCTTGGTCAGAGCATCCTGACGATTGCCCCAGAGCACCTCGCATTTGGCTGGCTCCCCCGTCAGCCAGCGCACATGGACCTGCCCGCGCCGGTCTGCCCAGGAGTAGACCGAGTGAACCTGCGGCTCGGCCGCACGGAGAATACCAGTCAGCAGGAAAGCCAAGGCAAGAGAGAAACGCATGATCCGCTCCGGTTCCTGAACAGTAGTTGATCCCCAAACCTACTGCTGAACGCCGCCGATGTCACCGGCTCGGCGGTGGAAAGGTGCGACTGTGCCGAGGGGAGCCCACAATGGGCGGGATGGACGGGATGGACGACATGGAGACCCCATGGACGATAGACGGCATGGACGGAGGCCCATCTCCCGGTCTTGCCCATCGTCCATGTCGTCCATTCTGTCCATGTCGTCCACTTCCCCCCCAGGAAACAGAAACGGCCCCGGTCG
>JABGQJ010001216.1 GCA_018648945.1 Victivallales bacterium | reverse complement strand
GTGCTTCCACTCCCCTTCGGGCACAATGTACCCGTAATCAAGGAGATCGTCGTAGCTGAAGCGCAGTTCCTCTGCGACAGACCGTACCGTTTCGTCCGCCGTCCGTTCCCAGATGGCATCCTCCGGTTCATCGAACCGAATGGCAGCCGTCTCCTCGTCCATGAATGAGCGAAGTGCCGCCGCCAACGCATCTCTCGCTTCCCGATCAACCATCGCCGTCTCCCGTCTGCTTCCCTACCCCTCCAGTTCCCATCCCTCACGATAGGGCGTGCGGATGAGGGCATCGGCTTCGGGGACGCCTTCGGCCTTCATCTCCTCGGCATTCCAGACAAAGCGCTTGCCAGTTTGCAGTGCGATGGCGCCCAACAGGGCGATCTCCGTGAGTTGGGCGGAGTAGGTGAAATTGGCCATGGCGGGGACGCCGCCCTTGCAGGCGTCGATCCACTCGCGGTGATGGCCGGGGGAGCGCGGCAGGGAGGGCGCCGGGGGCGTATAGGCTTCGCGACGGGCCTCGGGCAGCAGGCGCGGGGGAACACCGAGACCGGGGCAGAGAATCATGCCCTCGTCGCCGATGAAAAGTACGCCGCGACTGGGGATCGCCTCGTCGGCAGGCCAGTCGGCGGGGGTTGGCGGGCGCAGACCGCCATCGTACCAGGTCACCTTCACTGGCGGCCGGTCGCCGTGCGCGCCAAAGTCGAAGTAGCAGATCTCACCGTAGCCAGTCATCTCCGAACTGGATTTCCCGGCAGAGAACGCCTCGACGGTCACCGGGGCCTGGAGATCCAGAGCCCAGCAGGCGCAGTCGAGGTCATGGCAGACAAAGTCGCCGATGGGGCCCAGACCGAAGGTCCAGAAATCCCGCCAGCGAACCGGGTGATAGGCGGGGTGGTAGCCACGGGGTTCGCGCGGCCCCAACCACAGATCCCAATCCAGCCCCTCGGGCATGGGCGGCTCCTCGGTGGGCGGGGCCAGCATCCCCTTGTTCCAGCGGGTCGCGCCTGCCCAGGCATGGACCTCGCGAACCGTGCCGATGGCCCCATCCCAGATCCATTCGCAGGTCTCGCGCATCCCGTCGCGAGCATGGCCGATATTGCCCATCTGGGTGGCAACGCCCATTTCCTTGGCCGCCCGGGCCATGAGGCGGTTCTCCCAGATGTTGTGGGCCAGGGGCTTCTCACAGAACACATGCTTGCCCTGGCGCATCGCGACCACCGACACATACGCGTGCAGGTGGTCGGGCGTGGCGCAGACGATGGCATCGATCTCCGGCATCTCCGCCAGCATCACCCGGAAGTCGATGTAGTCGGCGCAGACGAAGTCGGGATCGGCCTCCTGGTATTTGGCCTCGATCTCCGCCTTCATGGGCAGGCGCCCCACGGCCGACTTATAGAAGAAATCGTCGGCATACTCGTCGGCGGGATCAGCCACGGCAATGATCCGCACGTCCGGCAACGCCATCAGGTTCCTCGCCACCCCCCGGCCCATGCCGCCCGCACCGACGATGGCCACATTCACGATATCGCTAGGCTTGGTCATAGGATCTTCGCTCCTCGACGCGTGGATCGGTTGCTCGCGGAAGACAGGATGCCGCACGATAGCGCCAGCATGTGCCGACGCAACCCCGCGCGCGGCCTACTTCTCGCTCGGGGCCAGGAAGGCAGCAGTGGCAATGCGCCCGCCGTGCTCGTGCGGCCTGTCCGGTTGAACCACCACCGCAATCCCATACGTCCCCGGCGCGGGGAAGATCACTTCCTCCCGACGCAGGCGCGCGTGCCTCACGTCACGCAATGCACGGTCAAGCAGCACCTTGCCAGCGGCGTCGGTGACCTGCAGGCTTACCTTTCCCCCATACAAGCGCCCCTGCCAACAGAAA
>JABGQJ010001215.1 GCA_018648945.1 Victivallales bacterium | reverse complement strand
CGCAGCCAGTTTCGAATCGAGCTTCGCCTTCTTGGCGGCCAGGCGGTCGCCCTTCACCTCGGTCTCGGAGATGTACTTCTCCGCAAAGAGTTTCTCGGAGGACTCGAGCTTGTCCTTCGTGCGCTGCACATCCTCCTCCGCCAACGCGATGCGCCCCTCGTAGTCGCTCAGCTTGTTTGGAAAGTCGCCTTCCTTGTACTTGATCAAGTCCTCCTTGGCGAACCGCAGGGACAGCTGGGCCTTGTCCATGTCCGCCTTGGCCTGATTCTTGACCACGGCCAGATTCTCCTTGCTCTGCAGGTAGCTCGCCTCGGCATTCTGGACCCGGATTTCCTGGTCCACCTTGGCATCCAGCAATGCACTGGTATCCAGCTCGACCAGCAACTCCCCCTTTTTCACCCGCCGCCCCTCGGGGATGAGGTACAGGATCGTCGCGCGCCCCTCCACCTCGCTCTTGATCACGACTTGGTCACGGGGCTTTACCGTGCCGGCTTCCGTAACGCTGATGGTCAGCCGCCCCTTGGCCACGGGGAAGAGCACTTCGCCCGGGTTCTCCGTCGCTGGCTTCTGCCCCTGCAGGTAGAAATAGCCGCCAACCGCGGACAAAGACAGAACCACCAGAATGGTCAGAAATCGAGGGATGAATCTGTGACGTTTTGCCATGATCTTGCTCACTCTTCGTTAGGGGCGGTATTCCCGCCACGTGCCTTCCGCGCTCACTTCGAGGACGCCAAGATCCCGTTGCAGGGACAGCTCCCCGATACGGTAGCTCACCAGTGCCGAATCCAGGGCGTTGCGGGCAGAAAGGAGACTCTCCTCGGCGTCGAGCAAGTCGCGAATCTGCGCGCGCCCGGCTTCGAAGAACATGTTCGTGGAATGGACACTCTTCTCCGCCAGTTTCACAGCCTGGCTCTGGATGACCACACTCTCGCGCGCCTCGATCAGGACGCGCAACTCCTCGCGCACGGTCAGCTTGACGCGATCCTCAAGCTCCTGATACGAGCGAATGGCCCGGTTCAGATCGATCAGGCGATTGCGGTAGGTGTTCCGCTCACTGGTGCGTTCGAGGGGCAGGTCCAAGGTCAGCATCCCATCCACGGGCGCTTCGTCGGGCGCAACCCGCGCGTTGCTCCCGCCAGTATTACCCGTGGTGCGCCGCTCCCCCGTGCTGGCCGTGCCAAACAGGGTCAACTCCGCGCGGAGCCTGTCGGCAGCGATCAGGACTCGCCGTTGGGCATCCTCGATCTCGCTCCGAGCCCGGCGCAGATCCAGACGCTTGGCCAAGGCCAGTTCGGCTGCCGCCGCCGGGGCCATCTCCAGGGGACCGCCCTTCTCGCGCGAAGGCGGAGCCAGCTCCACCGGCGCATCGGCCGGGGGCACGGTGCCCGTGTAGTCGGCCACGCGGATATCCTTGGTCAACTCAGCGGCCCGGGTGCCCAACTCCACCAATTCGGTGGCTGACAGGTCCACTCGCGCATCGGGGGGCAAGCCAAGCACCATCTTGAAGCCGTCCAGTCGGCTATCCTGGTCTTGCAGCGCGCTGATCCAGCGGCTCCGCGCCCGGAGTTCGTCCTGGACTGCTTGGTCGAACTGGAACTGGGGCAGTCCGCCGGTATCGGCCAGTCGACGAGCACGCCGCGTGGCAATCACCAGCCGACGGTAGTTCTCCTGCTGGTTGCGCACCTGCTGGCGGGCGCGCAAAACGGCAAAGTACTCGCTGGCCACCCGCACGGCAAAGGTGCGTTTGAACCGCTCGAAGTCGTAGACCTCATAGAGCAGATTCCGCTCGGCCTGGGTCATCGATTCGGTCACCACGATCTCTCCCGAGCCGCGCAGGAGGGGGATGGAGATGCTGGTGTCGGCAAACACGCCCC
>JABGQJ010001214.1 GCA_018648945.1 Victivallales bacterium | reverse complement strand
TGCCGGCCTCCACGCCCGAGTTCGAATTGAAGCACACCTTCAAAGCCGAGAAGGACGAGACGTTCGAGGTCACATTCGAGGTCTACTGTCTGGACGCAGGGGGTCGCCGTCGCTTGTTGGTGAAACACACGCAGGGCGTGGCGGTGGGCGGTCGCCCCGCCATCGTCCTGACTCCGAATGTGCAGCAGGTGGAGATCGACCAGTTGGTGACGTTGACGGCACACGTGCAAAACGCCCCCGATACCCCCGAGTACCAGTGGACGTTCGGCGATGGTTCGTCCGCCGCGACGACCAGTCAGCCCACCACCACTCACACCTACACCGCGGTCCAGGAGGACGGCTATGCGGTCACGGTGAAGATGGCGGATGCGGGGGAACCGGCGGTCGCGCTGGCCGAAGCCAAGGGACAGGTCGTGGTGCTTGATCCCGTCCAAGTCGTGGACGATCCCCCTACGGGCAACGATCCCGACGCGCCGACCCTGGACTACTCGAAGCTACAGCGGGTGGACGAGACGCGTTTCTGGGATGGCGTGCGGGAGGTGTATTTCAAGGACGGGGCCGGGCGCAAGCACGGTCTCTACCAGTCCTTCCTCCAGAACGGCGCTGCCCAGCAGCCCTTGGAGGCCGGCATGTACATCCACGGCAAAACCGAAGGCCAGTGGCAGATCCACATGCAGGACGGCAGCGGCGTGATCGAGAACCGACACTTCCACAGGGGACTCTGGGTTGGCGTGAACGCGCAGGCGCGAACGGTCACCATGATGGCCAAGTCCACTGTGTGGCCTGATCGCGCTGTCACCGAAGTCTATCTGTATGGCGGTGGCCTCAAAGCCCAGGACTGGCCCTCCGTCGTCGCTGGCAGTAGCTGTGTGCTGTACTATGGCGACGGCACCTATGAGACGGTGACCTTCGATGCTTCCGGGCGTCGCCACGGGCTTTGCACGCTCCAGTACAACGTCAACGCGGAGGTCCGCACCATCTACTCGGGCACGTTCAATGCCGGCGTGAAGACCGGCTTCTGGAAGTACCTGGAATGGTCCGGAGATACCGCCACCGGGGTCACCTACGACCACCGCAAGGACCCCCCGAATCAGTAATTCACCCAGACGGGAACCAATAGCTATGCAGAACCCCATTCGGATCGGTCGGCTGGCCATGTGCTGCCTGCTGCTCGCTTTCTCCCTCCGTGCCGCCACCGTGATGGTGCGGGACGTGGACGTGCGCGGCAAGGCCGTTGGCAGCCAAGTAGATATCCCCGTCCATATCTCTGGCGTTGCCATCTCCTCCTTTGGCGCCTTTGCGCTGGATTTCAGCTATGACACGAGTGGCCTGCGCTGGGACAGTGTGAACCGTGGTGCTCTCCTCTCCGTGCAGAGCCCCAATGCCAGTCCCGAATACGCCCCCTACCTCTGGGCGCTGGAGGCCGACCACGACGCTACGGCCGGCACGCTTCGTGTGACCGGCATGATCCTGGGTAGCGACCCCGCCGACAATACCGTTGCGGGCATGACAGCGGCCCGGTTGGCCAATCCGGACGGCGTGCTGCTGACCTTGCGGTTCATCCTTCTCGCCCAGGAAACAGTAGCCGTGTCCCTGGTGACCGGGACGGTGGCTGGGCGTTGCGCATTGGTCGGGGACGATGCCGATGGCGCCGCTGTCGAAGAGCCTGCGCGTACCGCCCTGATTCCTGGCGGCACGCTGGTGGACGGGACGCCGAACTGGTGGGCCCTGGAACACTTCGGCGATCCAGAACGAGATCCCAACCTGGACGACGATGGGGATTGGCGCCCCAATGTCACGGAGTACGAGGAAGACACCGACCCCGTGGTGGTCGATCAACGCCTGTCCTTCCACACCGGCTGGAACATGCTCGGCTTCCGCGCCGTGC
>JABGQJ010001213.1 GCA_018648945.1 Victivallales bacterium | reverse complement strand
GTGCGGCTCGCAAAGGGAAGGGAAGCACTGCCGATGGAGCGCTCGAACCGGCTCAAGGAGGGTTGCCATGTGGTGCCACATCCGGATTTTGGGTACCGTTTTGGGCCATTCTGACGGCCTTCTCTCCCATGCGAGAGCTTGGCCGTATCGGACACTTTCGTGCTTGATGGCCTGCTGATGTGGCAATCCCACGCACGGGTCGCCAACGTACACGATCCCTCTGCGAAGACTGAAGATGCGGGCGGAACGCCCGCGCTCCCAGGGCCGAGCCCTTTGCGAGGGCTCGGGGCGGGGTGGCAAGAGAAGCCTCGAACCCACCCAGGCAGACTGGTTTCCCCGTGGTGTCGGGGGTACGGTTCCGAGCAGGGAAGCCGGGATGCGCGCAACGAAGCCGGATAACCGAGTCGGTCACGGACGTCGGCTCCAAGCACGGGTGACAGCTATGCGAAGGACAGGCACCATTGGCCGATTCCTATCGGCCCTGCCTCTCTGTTCCGGCCTGGTCGCGGCGGGACAGGGGACGCAAGAGCCTGCGAAAGGGCCGACAATGATCGCCAAGAAGGCACCCTTCAGGATTCTGTGGAGCAATGACACCACCCACATCCTGTCCTGCCACACCCCCTACCGGAAAGATCGGAGCACGTTCACCGCCGACAAGATGCGGGCCAGTATCGACGAGGTGACGGGGATCGGGGTGGATGTGCAGATGCTCCAGCCTGGGTTCGGCTGGATCCCGTGGTACGAGAGCACGTTCTACACGCGGGCCGACCATGCCCGCTGGTTCGAGCAGCGATTCCCGGGGAAGGACCCCGATCCATTCACGAAATACTGGCTCGAGGGGGGCGATATCGTGGGCGACTTCGTGGCCCGGTGCAAGGAACGGGAGCAAGCCTGCTTCGTGTCGATGCGCATGAACCACAGCCCGTTCCCCGGCCGCGAGGAGGCCACCTCGAGCCGCTTCTACGATGAGCATCCCGACTACCGCACCGGACCGGCACCAAAGTGGGTGTGCAGCCCGAACTGGGCGATCCCCGAGGTCCGGGAACACCGATTCACCCAGATCAGGGAGATGTGCGAGCGTTACGACCTCGATGGGTTCGAGCTTGACTTCATGAGATACCCCCTCTACTTCGACCCCAAGGCCACCAACCCGATGCAACGGCGCGCCATCATGACCCAGTTCGTCGCCCGCGTGCGCAGATTGCTCGACCGGACGGCCAAGCCAGGGCGCCGCCGGTGGCTCTGCGTGCGCGTGCCCAGCGAGTTCGAGCCCCATGGTGCCCTGGGCATCGACCTCCGGGCCATGGTGGATGCAGGGGTGGACATGGTGAATCTCTCGTGCTACTACTTCACGCAGCAGCAGAGCGATCTGGCCAGGATCTGCGCCATGCTCCCTGGCGTGCCCGTCTACCTTGAAGTCACCTACTGCTCCAGCCGCAACACGACGGAGGGCCAACGCAGCGGCGTGCGGCGGCTATCGACCGACCACCAGCTCTACACCGCCGCGCACTTGGCCCGCCAGCGCGGCGCGCAGGGCATGAGCCTCTTCAACTTCGTCTACTACCGGCACTACCGCCACGAGCCGCCCCTGGCCGTGATCGAGCGCATGCGAGACCCGAAGTGGCTCGCCGAGCAACCGCAGTGGTACTTCCTGGACGCCCATGGGTTCAAATACTGGCAGTCCGACTACCGGGGACCGCTGCCGCAGGAGTTCGCACCCGCGCAGACCCATGCATTCGACCTCGACATGGCACCGACAGCGAGAGCAAAGCAGGGCCTGCTCAGACTCATGGCGACGGAGGACATGGCCACGAGCGATTGGTCCGCGAAGATGAACGGCACGCCGCTGGCCGCGACCGAGTTCGTACCCGCGCCTTTGGCACACCCCTAC
>JABGQJ010001212.1 GCA_018648945.1 Victivallales bacterium | reverse complement strand
CGCCCCAGGTCAGCCCCAGGTGCTTGGTGTAGAAAGCGGGCATGAAGTCCAGGCTCACGCTCAGCATGGTTCCGGACTCCTGTCCTGTGGCAAACGGACGACACCTGCCATGGAGTCCTTTGCCCTCGGTCGGTTCGGGGCCAAGGCAGCCAGCCAGAGGTCGGCCATCAGATCCATGCCCTCCGGTCCCGGGTGGACCGGGTCAGGGCCGTACCAGCGTTCCTTGTCAGTTGCGAATGTGGCGAAGAAATCCGGTCCGGGCCACAACCCAAGTTCTGCCACCAGACGATCGATCTGCGTGATGTATCCCCGTAGGATGGCGCTCGCCCCGGGGGCGTAGTCGTAGCTTGGCCGGGCCACGTAGATGGCGTCCGCTTCCGCTCCGAAGTCGGCACAGAGCAGATCCACGATGTCCCGGAGATTGGCGGCAAAGGCATCGGCCGACACGGCTGCGCGCTCGTCGTTGACCCCCAAGTGGATCAGCCACACTGTGGGTTGCAGCAGTCGCATGCGGTCAACCCAGCCGTCTTGGTTCGTGCGCATCATCGTCAGGTAGTTCTCGGCGGTGTAGCCGCCCCAGCCTTCGTTGGCGATGAATACGGGCTGTTGCCAGGCGTTCGTCAGACCGTTGTTAAGGCGTGCCATCCAGCTCTGGAAGCAGTTGACGTCCGGTCTGTGGCGCATGGTTGTCGGCGAGAACTGCGGGAAATTCCGGCTGTCGTCAGAGACGGCATTCGGCGGGAAATGGGCCGCCTTGAGGTCGAGATCGTCCCGCGCGAAGCCGTGCCCAAGATAGCCTTCGGTCAGGCTGTCACCCAAGGCAGCCACCACGGCCCCGACGCCAAGGGACCGGTGGCTGGCATGCCACACGCCCTCTCCCGCCTGGTCGGCGACTTCGGCAGTCAGTTCATACTCGCCAGCGCGAAGCGCGACGAAGTCAGCCACTGGGCTCGCGCGATCCACGTCCCGGCGCCACACCTCCCCGTCCCAGCGCAGCGTGACGGTCGCCCGAGCCGCCTCGGCCGGCAGGGAGGCGAAGTCGATCTCGACGCGCAGGTCACGCCCCGACTGGATGTAGGGGATTGTGTAGCTGCCCTGCACGTCCCGGACTCTCAGCCAATACTCGCCGGTCGCCCCAGCCCGACCCACGTTCCCTGTATTTCCTGCCACACCCATTCAGCACCCCATTCGATGTTCGCATTCCTTCCTTCCCCTTCCGTTCCCCCTCCTGGATTCTGAATTCTGTCTTCTGAATTCTGACTCCTGTTCTTCTAGATTCCCGGCATCACCCCGCCGCCACAGACGGGCAGGTAGATCCCAGTGATGAAGCCAGCCAAGTCCGAGGCCAGGAACACGACCGCGTTGGCGATCTCCTGGTCATCCCCACGGTGCCCGAGTGCAATCGTGCTCAGGTACGATTGCGGCGTGCCTTCGGCGGAGCGGTTCTCGCTTACCATCCAGCCGGGGGCGATTTGGTTGACCGTGATGCCATCCGCGCCAATCTCCCTGGCCAGCACCCGCAGGACCCGGTCCATGCCCGCCTTCCCAGATGTGTATGCCGACTGCCCAGGCCAACACTGCATGGTGCATTCGGTGTTGATCCCGATGACCCGTCCCCAACCCTTGGTCTTCATGTCTGGCACAAAGGTCTGGGCCATCAGCACGTTCTGCATGACCGACGACCGGAACTGCCCTTCGTAGTCGGCTTCCGCTTGCTCCAGAACGGTGGTCCAGTTGTACTGGATTACAGCGTTGTTGACGATGATGTCCGGGGCCCCAAGTGCGGACAGGACAGTCTCCCGCATGGCCTCGATACTGTCCTTCGAGGTGATGTCTGCCTGTACGGCGACGGTGTTCCGTCCCAGTTCCTGGCATTCGGCCGCCAACTCCTCCGCCTT
>JABGQJ010001211.1 GCA_018648945.1 Victivallales bacterium | reverse complement strand
AGCTCTACGAGAGCGTCCAGCTGGTGTTCCTGCTGGGGACCCAGATCCCTGCGAAGACCATGCGCACCGTGGAGGCCTTCGTGCGCAACGGCGGCGTGGCAGCAGCGATACCCCGACTGGCCCCGGCAGCGATCCGGAAACAGTTTGGCAAAGGCACGACTGTCATTCCCGAGGGTCGTGGCAAGTGGGTGCTCTTCACAGATGCCGCCGACCCCGCTCTCAAGCGGACCCTCGCCCCCTACCTAGGCTCCCCCGACGAACTGCGCTACCGATTCGGAGACACCGACGTCATCTTCACCGCCCCCAAGGACTTCGGCGAGCTTGAGGCGCAGGTCCGCCCCGCTCGGCGGTGATTCGCCGTAGAACGGCAGCTCCCTCTTCGGGAGTTGGGGACACGCCTCCTGTGCGCCCATTTCCCGCTAGCCCTCAGGAGGGGGGCTAGTGCTAGTATTGGGACTGGCCCCCGGTCCCCAAGGCCCCGTCGGGGGTGTTGGGTGGTGGGGGGAAGCGGTCGCTTGGCGGCGCGTCACGCGGCGGAGGCCCGCCGCCCCTCCAGCGCGTCTGCAAGGGCAGGGGGGGCAGAACGGGCAACAGGCGCCAGAAGAGACCCGTCCCCCATGCCTTCACAAGCATGTTGAAAACGCCCTATGGGACCCTACTTTCACAACTCCAGGGGTAGCCTACTTTGAACCGACCGGTGACAGAAGGAAAGGAGTACTGAAATGTGGCTGATAGAATGGTGGGTTGGTCTGGACTGGAGGATCCGCTTCGCAATTCTGCTGGCTTTCTTCGCCATACCGACCGTGCTCCTGATCTACGACATCCTCTGACCCTGGGGCTGGGGGGGCGGCGCGGTTCTGTTCCTGTTCGGCGGACGTAGCGACGCAGAGAGGAAGGGCTGCTAGCCTTCGCTCCATGACCGCCAATCCCGCACACTTGAGGCAAGTCCCAGGACCGGATCGCTGTCCGGGTCCGAGTGTGGAAATCACACTGCGCCAGAGCTCAGCAAAACCGTGAAGTCGGACGTCTGCCACCTCGGGTTGCCGTTTCGGTTTCTGCCGCTTCATTACTCCACTGCCCCATCATTCCGCCCTCCCCCCTCGGCATCTGGAGATGAGACCATGACAACGACACGCGCGATCTCCTTGGCAACCACCCTCGTGGCCACTGTCTCCAGTGCGGCTTTGCCCCGTCCGCGGATTTGGCTCGCGCCCAAGGACATCCCACGCCTTCGCGCCATGGCCGCGAGCGGAACCGCCGATGCCTTTGGCAATGTTCCGAGCAAGGCTTGGGCGAAGCTGAAGGCGCGGGCAGACCGGTTCGTGAAAGCCCCGCCCTATTCCTACAAGGTCACCATCCCTGGGCTGGAAGGGGCGGCCGGCAAGGTGTGGCGCTACACGCTCTCGGACGAACGCCCGCCCGATCATGTCGACAGCAAACACTACCCGCCGTGGACGGCGATGTTTCAGGAACGCAGCGACTCCCTGACCACCCGACTGCGCCTGCTGACCTTCGCCTACGTCGTCACCGGCGAAGACGCCTACTTCGAGCGGGCCAAGAAGATCGTGCTACATCTCTCCGCCTGGGACGGCATCTGGACGGATCTGACCTATGGCGGAGCCAAGCCCTGCCTAGACACGGGGCATGCCACCATCTGGGTCAGTGTCTTCTACGATTGGTGCCGCGACCGGCTGACGGACGGGGAAGCGAAGGCGATCCGTCAGGCCCTCGTGGACAAGGGCGTGGGCCCCATCGACGGCATGATCGACTCCATCTCTCCCTACCACAACTACACGGCGGTCATCGCCAACGGCCTGGCCTTCGGGGCGGCCGCCCTGCTCGGCGAAGACGAGCGGGCGGAGGGATGGCTGAATCACGCGATCGTGCGCATGCGGCTGAAC
>JABGQJ010001210.1 GCA_018648945.1 Victivallales bacterium | reverse complement strand
CGGGACGCGGGTGCCGCCATCGAACATGCTGTACTTGCCGCCGCGCAGGGGGCCGGCGGGATGGTGTTCGCCGACGAGCTCGGCGGCTTGGTCCTCGTAGCCGTCGTCAAGCACGGGGCCGTTGTCGCTGGAGAAGACGACGATGGTGTTTTCGTCGAGCCCCAGGCGTTGCAGGGCGTTGAGGAGTTCGCCCACGCACCAGTCCATCTCGGCGATCACATCGCCGCGCGGGCCGAGACCAGTGGTGCCGGCGAAGCGGGGGCCGGGGACGCGGGGCACGTGGGGTTGGTGGAAGGCGTAGTAGAGGAAGAAGGGCTCGTCTTTGTGGTCGGCAACAAACGAGATCGCCTTGTCGGCGAAGACTTCGGCCATGGTCTCGTCGGTCCAGAGTGCGGCCTTGCCGCCACGCATGTAGCCGATGCGGCTCACGCCATTGACGATGCTCATGTCGTGGCCATGGCTATACATCATCTTGAGCAATTCAGGATTGTCGCGGCCGGTCGGAAGCTCGGGGAAGGGATTGTCGCGAACGTACTGGACCTCGATGGGGTCGTCGTGATCCAGCCCATCCACCTCGCGTCCATCGATGTAGACACAGGGCACGCGGTCGTTGGTGGCGGCCATGATGTAGGATTCGTCGAAGCCCACATCAAGGGGGGTGCCGGCGATCTCGCCGTTCCAGTCCTGGTTGCCGTCGCCAAGTCCCAAGTGCCACTTGCCGACGATCCCGGTCGCATAGCCTGCGTCCCGGAGCATGCCGGGCAGCGTCTGCTCGTCTTCGCCAATGATCAGCGGGGCGTTGCCGGGGAGGATGCGGGCCCGTTCATTGCGCCACGGATAGGTCCCGCTGAGCAGGCTGTAGCGGGAAGGCGTACAGGTCGCAGCCGTGGCATAGCCTTGCTGGAACTGCAGTCCCTGACCGGCGAGGCGGTCCAGATTCGGAGTGGCGATGTGGGTTGCCCCGTAGCAGCCGATGTCCCCGAATCCCAGGTCGTCTGCATACATGACGATGATGTTCGGGCGAGTCGTATTGTTGGGCATGGGGGGAACTCCGCTGTGTGAGGATCTTCCTGAACCATACGCGGTGTGCCAACCAACCGCAACCAGGGGTTGGTGGAACGAGGGGTTCGGCGAGATTCGTCTCCCCGGCGGGGTCTGGGGCTGGTCCCGTTCGCTTCCCCGACTGCTGTCGGCTACGGCAGGAGGCGCATGCGGCGGATGCGGATGGTGCGACCGGCGGATTGGCAGGGGTCGATGCGGAGGCGGCGGACGCGCCCGCGCCAGCGGGCGTGGGCTCCGAGATCAAGGCGGTAGACGTGCTCGTCGGTGTCGTTCTTCAGGGGGACCTGGACGTAGGCGCGGGAGTTGATGGGCGCGCGCTCGGTTTCCCAGAAGACGAGTAGATCCGCACCGGGGGCGGGAGCGGGGGTGACGGTGAGGGTGATCTCAATGGTCTTCAGGGCGGTGGGGTCGTGGTCGAGCCATTCGCTGAGAATGGCAGGGTCATGGGTGGTGGTGGTGGCTGTGAGCCCGTCCTTGGTGGGCTGGAAGTCCTTGAGTCCCATGAGCAGGCGCCAGCCGAGGGCATCCTCGGCGTCGAACATCCAGTCGGCGCGGGTTGAGCCAGGCTGCGAGATGTCGAAGTCATAGGGGCCGAGGCCGACATCGCGGGGCGTGACGGAGCGGGGGAGGGGGCTCTTGGCGAAGACATTGTGGATGGCCTCGAGCATGCGGAAATCGAATTCGGCGCAGGGCTCGACGTAGCTGCCTTCGGTCCACTCGTTCCAGGGGGCGAGGATGAGGAATCGCTGGTCGTTCTTGTCAAGCCAGCGTTTGGCATCGGCCAGGTTCTGGCGGAACAACTCGGGCGTGCGGTTGTGGATGACGAACGTGCGGTCGCC
>JABGQJ010000121.1 GCA_018648945.1 Victivallales bacterium | reverse complement strand
AACATCCCCTGCCCCGGCGGGGGATGTTTGCTGTCAAGGACTTCTCATCCATGGCTTTGGCCTTCGCATGTGATCCAGAGGCCGTTCAGAGGACCGTAGGCTGTCTGCGGAACGGCGGTGTGGTGGGGGTGCCGACAGAGACGGTTTACGGCTTGGCGGCCCTGTGGTGCGATGGCGCAGCGCGGGAGCGGATCTACGAACTGAAGCAGCGTCCGGCTGACAAGCGGCTGCAGATGCTGGCGTCCTCAGTGGCGATGGCGTCCGCTGCCGGGGTGGTGCAATCAGCTCTTCTGCAGGCCTTGGCGAACGCGTTCTGGCCGGGGCCATTGACCGTGGTGGTCGAGGCAGAGGAGGGGGAGACGATTGGCTTGCGGATTCCCCGTCACCCGTTCTTGTTGGCCGTCATCGAGGAGCTTGGAGAACCCCTGGCTGCGACCAGCGCGAATCTGAGCGGCCTGCCGCCCGCGCTGACTGCAGCCACTGCGGTGCAGGATCTGGCCGGGGAGGTGGATCTGCTGGTGGACGGGGGAACCGTGGAGGTCGGCGAGGCATCGACGGTGGTGTCGGTGGTCGGCGACGAGTTGCGGGTTCTGCGTCCAGGCCCCATCTCGGAAGGCGAGCTGCGTGCGGCCCTGTGACAGCCCGACAGCTACCGGCAAGACGCCGGGCTATTCGGCATGTATGGTCAAGGGTGGAAGTGAGGCAGGTTGCTTCTACAGGAGTTCCATGTCTACCGTCCTGCTGACTAACCCTGCGTCAGGAATCGCCTCGGTCTACCGCTGGGGACAGTCGTCGTTGCCGGTTGCGGCTGGCAGCACTCGCACCGTGCGGGTGGATGACGGGGCCGTCCCGTTCGTGATCCCAGGCCCCGGCGGCGTGCCCAGCCATCTCCCCCGCCAGTCCCCCCGCCTGCTCTTTGTCGGCACGGATCAGGGGCAGGAGGCCGTGGTTGAGCTGTGGCTTGACGTGCCGCCGGATCTGGATCGATTGACCTTCCATGCATCTGGATTGCCCCGGGACGCCACAACGGTTGGCTGGGATGGCCATGAACTGGCCCCCTTCCATTGGCGCTGCCCAGGCTGCGCTTGGATGACGGCAGAGCATCCCTTGGCGGGACGATCAGGTCTGCTGGCTGTCCGCATCACGGTCCCACCGGGGCCGTTCCGCTTCACCAATGCGGATGGTCTCCCGCTTCTCCTTCGTCGCCCACAGGAGAGATTCCCGTATGCCAGGCTGGAGGTGGAGCTACGCGACCCCGAGAGTCTGCAGGCGTTGGATGGACGAGTGTCTGTGTGGCGCGGCGAGGAGTTGCTCGTGGTCCACGACGTCTTGGCCGGTGAGCGCGCCCAGATCACGACGCTTGCCGGAGCCGCGACGGTACGGGCGGAGCGTGGCATCGAGTACATGGCCGAGACGAGTGGCGTGCGGCTGACCGCTGGCGCGGTGCGCCGGTTGGATTTCCCGTTGCACCGGAGACTCCGCCCCGAGGAGGGCTGGATCTGGGGGGATCAGCACACGCACTGCTATCACAATGATGGTGCGCACTCTCCGAGGGCCATTGCGCGAGCCGCGCGCGGGCAGGGCTTGCAGTACGTGTTTGTCTCCGACTCGCCGGCGGCCTTTGCCGATGGCGCAGCCAGTTGCGACCAAACCGGGCATTTCCTGGCCATGCCGGGGCAGGAAGTGGACACGCCCTTCTGCCATTGCAGCGGGCTGAACGTCCTGGGCGAGCTGCCGCATCTGCCGTTCGGTACACGCGCAGACCGCTACCCGGGGCCCGGCCAGTGGCTGGAAGCGACCAAACGACAACGGGATGCCAATCGACCATGCCTGCTACAGCTCAATCACCCTTCGCACCGAGCCGAAGTCATGGAGCGTTGGCCGCTGGGCTACTTCCGCAGTTGGTGGGTGGCGGACGAGCATCCCGAAGTGACGGTGGTCGAGAACTTCGACTTCCCCTCCTGGTTTGACCGTCTGTCGCGCGGACGGCACCTGACTGGGGTCTGGAACACCGACACACACGATGTGGCGCACTACCCGCCCGGCTCGTGTCGGGTCGGGCTGTTCACCCATGGCCGAATCACCCCGCCCGCGATCATCGACGCGCTGCGCCGAGGACGCGCATTCTGCACCCGGGCTCCAGGAGCGTTGCTGTACCTGGAAATCGAGGGCAAGATGCCTGGCGATACGGTGCGTGGGGGAGGGCGACTCGAGGCGGAGGCACGGGCTCAGAGCGCGGTGCCGATCCAGCGGATCGATTTGGTGCAGCGGGGCTGTGTGGTTCACAGCATTGATGGGCAAGGCCGGCGCGAACTGACGGAGCGCTTCACCATCGACCGCGGCAATGGCCAATGGGTCCTGGCTTTGCTCTACGCCGACGCTCCCTATCCGGACAACAGCCACTGCGGCACGCCCTTTGATGTGAGTGGCGTGCTGGCCTTCACCAACCCCGTCTACCTCCAGTAGAAGTCAGAGAGGGGTGACGGTTGGGATGTCTCCCTCTTCGAGGACACTGAGGACGATTTCCCCGTGCCCGGCCCGGTCGTAGTCGTGGACGGCGTAGATGGTGCCGTCGGGGCCTTGGACCGCATCGGGGTAGCTGACGCTGTTGCGGCCGTCCAGAAGCAGGCCGGAGGCGGCACTGGCGATGCCCTCTTCGTCGTCGGCAACGTAGGCAAGCATGGTCTGCCGGCGCTTGGGGTCGGGCGTGTTGATGAGGAGGATGCGACCCGAGGCCAATCGCCCGATGAAGAAGCGCACGCCGGGGTTGACAATGGTGGTTGGCTGGGCCTCTGTCCATGTGCGCCCGCCATCGGCAGAGAAGCTTTCCCAGAGAACCCCTGCCCCCGTGCGGATGAGCATCCAGACTCGACCGTCGGCGCGTTCGAGGAACATGTTCTCCAGCGCCCAGCGAGGAGCGTCCACGGCCCCGTGGAAGGACCATGTGCCCCCCTGGTCGGACGAGATGGCGACTCCTTGGAGTTGGCCTGTCATGGCAAACCAGTCATCTGGCGCGGCATCGGCCCAGGTCACGGGGAGCAACCAGTCGCCGTTGGTGAGGACGGTGGGCTTGTTGAGGCGGAAGGCGAAGGGGACACCGACCTCGATCTTCCGGGGCGCGCTCCAAGTGGGGGTGGCGATGTCGGAGTTATCGGTGGTCATGGCCCAGATGGAGAAGTCCTTGGGGTCCAGGCAGGCGTGGTTGTAGAAGAGCCAGAGTCGACCGTTCGGATCATGCCAGAGCGAGGGGTCGTAGACTCGCGTGTCTCCCGGCAAATCGACCGTGTTCATGGGCTCGGACCAGGTGACACCATCGTCGTCGCTGGTGGCGAGAAGAACGAAGTTGGTGGGGTCCGGCTCCTTGGGACCACCACTGAAGAAGGCGGCCCAGAGGCGACCATTGGCCGCGCGTTCGATGGCGGGAATGCCCTGCCATTGGCGATCCTGCTTGGTCGCGATAACGGTCTGTCGCATGGAATCTACGCTCCTGGGGTAGGCTAGCCGAATACTCCGAGCAGAAACACCGTGCCCGCGACGGCCACAAACCGGGCCACCAACACCATGAGCACGGCGTCGGGCCAGAACTCGGCATCCGTCCACTTGCAGATGAGGACGAACATCACGATCGTGCCCAGCAACGCGCCGACGATGCCGGGGACGACGGCACCGACGAGTCCGGAAACGACAGCCACCGCAAGCATGCCCAGGTATTTCCCATCGACTTTCGTCAGCTTCATGCCTGCCCACAGGCAGGTGCCACTAAGGAACATCATGATCACGGCGGCGATGAGTTCTGCGAGCATGTCCTACACTCCTTCTTCGGTGGTGTCTTCGCATGGCTGTCCCCCCGGAACAACCGACCGTCTAAAAGAGCAGGTGATATGCCCGAATACAAGCCGCCGCTTGGCTCCGAATGGAGAAGCGGCTGCGATGGAATCCGGATGTGGGTACCGCCTACTTGCGCAGGAAGGCGTCGATGCCAGCGGCGGCGCGCATGCCCTCGGCGATGCCTTGGACAGCGGTGGTGCCGCCGTTGACGAGGTCACCAGCCGCGTAGACACCGGGGAGATTGGTTGCTCCGTCCGTGGCCACAGCCACCCGGCCCCAGGCGGTGAGGGTCACGTCCTGGAGGAGGGCGGTGAGCTTGTCACCGAGTTTCTGGCCCATGGCCTCGACAACCAGACCGACCGGGAGAACGAACTCGCTGTCGGCGATGACCTGCGGCCGGCGACGTCCGGAGGCATCCGGTTCGCCGAGTTCGGTGCGTGCGGCGCGCAGACCGGTGAGGGTGCCGTCATCGTCGGTCTCGTAGCCGACGGGTTGGGTAAGCAGCAGGACATGGCCGCCCTTGGCAAGGAACGCATCGCGTTCCTCGACCCATGCGGGCATCTCCTGGAAGGAGCGGCGATAGACCAGATAGACGTCCCGCGCCCCGGCATCGATGGCGCTGGTGGCGGCATCCATGGCCGTGTTGCCGGCCCCGAGGATGGCGACGCGGTCGGGAACGTCGGTGAGTTCCCCGTCCTTGAGCTGGGCCAGGAAGGTGAGGGCATCATAGACACCCTTTGCCTCGCCAATGCTGCTGGAGCCGGGCATGCCGACAGCGAGCAGGGCCGCGTCATTGCCATCCACCAACTCCCTGAAGGTGAAGTCGGTGCCCAACTCGGCTCCGAGTTTGAGCAAGACCCGGTCCGCCTCGACGGCGGGTTTGAGGATGGCATCGATCTCGGCACCGGAGTCGGTATAGCGCGCAGCCGGGATGGTGGTTTCGGGCGTGCCGCCCAGGCGGCTGGCCTGGTCCGCAATCGTGACTGTGTGGCCCAACTCCAGAAGCTTGACGGCGCAGGCGATACCGGCGGGTCCGCCACCGACGATGGCGACGCGCTTGCCGGAGGGCTCGGCAGGAATCTGGACGCCGGTCAGGCCCATGCGGCGGGCGGTCTTGGAGACGACCAGCTGGATGTCCTGAATGGGAATCGGACACTTCTCGAAGATGTCCTCGACGCATGCGCCTTGGCACTGCTCGCCGGCGGGGCAGATGAAACCGCACATCTCAGGCAGCACATTGCGCTCGCGGAGAATGGCATAGCTCTTGGCGAAGTCGCCCTCGGCAAAGGCCTTGACGAAGCCGGGGATGTCCACCTTCGCGGGGCAACCGGGTTGACAGGTGGGCTCGGTGCAGTCGCGGCAGCGCTGAGCTTGGAGCTGGAGACGGTCGATGGCGAAGCGGCGACCGAGGCGGTACTGCTCGCCGTAGAGCTCGCTGTCCCGGACCACGCAACCGGTCTTGCCCCCGTCGCGCATGATCTGGGTGCACCCGGAGCAGGTCACGCAGCATTTTTTGGGGTCCATGACACCGGTGTCGAGGATGTCGCGCACGGAATCAGGATAGGCGAAGGAACCGCGGCCCTGGCCGATCAGCGTGGCGGTGCCAGACTGGACGATGCCGGCGGCGACGTTGGGCATGAACTGGCGCAACCAGCTGTAACCGGAACCGACGACGGGCAGGTCGGGATGGGCTTGCTGCACGGCCTGGGTGATGTCGAGGAAGCGGTCGATGGCGACCAGCGGGTGTTCCGGCGGCGGCTTGAAACCCACGATGGGGAAGTCGTAGGGGCGACCGTAGTGGGGGTTGAAGTAGGGGTTGCCGATGGAGAGGTTGAGCAGCGGGATGCCAATCTCCTTGAGCATCCCGATGTACTCGATGGGCTCGCTGAGATCCGGCACTCGGTAGTCGTCCCTATCGACCCCAAAGCCGTAGGGGTAGGCGATGGCATCGTAGGCATTCAGGCGGGTGGTCACAAACAGCGAGGGAACGCGCTCGCGGATTCTCGTCATCGTCTCGCGGAGTAGGCGCGTGCGGTTCTCCAGGGAACCGCCGTAGCGGCCTTCGCGAGTGAAGGAGGCATGGAGCTCGGCGGCCAGGTAGCGGTGGCACCCCTTGATATCGACCCCGTCGAAGCCCGCCCTGGCAGCAAGCTCGGCGGCATGCACGAAGTGCTCTTGTAGCTGGTCGAGGTAGTCGTCGGTGACCAGGGGGTAGTCGGCCGGCAAGTTGTGCTTGGGATCGAGCACTGCGCTGTGATGGGCGATCAGGGGGCTGGGGATGCCGGTGGGCTTGCTGTAGCGGCCGGAGTGGGTGAGTTGGATGACCATGACCGGCTCGCGGCCATGGGCCTCGCGGGCGGCCTTGCGGGTGGCAGCGACGACCTCGGCGAACGCGCCCACGTTTCCGTCATGGAGCCAGAGCTGGCCGGGGTTCGAGCGGGCCTCCCAGAGGACGGCAGTGGCCTCGAACCAGATGAGGCCTGTGCCCCCTTCGGCATAGCGGCAGTAGCGCCGGGCGCAGAGCTGGCCGGGCGCGCCCTGTTCGTCGGAGTCAAAGCCCTCCATGGGATGGACCACGAAGCGATTGGGCACCGTCAGCCCGGCGATCTCGGTGGCGTCGCCGAGGATCGAGAGATCATCGGACCAGGGCAGTTCGATGCCCAGTTCGGCAGCATCCTGCTGGAGTGCCGCGGGGGAATGGTAGTTGAAACGGTGGTGTCCGGACATCAGGAAGGTCCCTATCAGAAACGTTTGGATTTCTGGAGATGAATCAGGAGAAAGCGGGATTCATCGAGCGCTTCGTAGCGGTGGTCGAGGATGCCGTCGAACTGGATGGCGTCGCCTGCGGTGAGGGTCAGTTCCTCGTGGGGCAGGTGAAAGACAAGGCGACCGGAGATGAGCCAGCAGATTTCGTAGTTGTCGCTGTGGATCTGGGGATGTTCAGTGGCTGAGCCAGCAGGCGCATGGCCGAGAAGGCAGCGAAGGTTGCCATAGGTGATCTCGCGGAACTGGATGCCGTGGTTCGTGTGCCCCGTCTCCGTCCGGCGATGGGCGGAGGCAGACTCGGTGAGAGCCAGGAGATCGGATGGGGTCATGCCAAACACGCGCCCCACGCGGTACAGCGTGTCCAGGTTGGCCAGGCTTTGGTTGCGCTCCAGCTTCGAGATGACCGATGGCGACACCCCCGAACGCTCCGACATGTCGGCAATACTCAGCCCTTCGCGTTGGCGAAGTGAGCGGAGAACCGTAAAGTCATACATGGCGTGAGGGACGCCGTCCGTCATGGCCACACCCAGGGAAAGGCACGTTTCTGTTTTCGTTGACGATATATAGTCCGCATTCCTGTATTGTCAAGGAAACTGCTCCCCTCTGTCGGGGGGGATAAGTGAATACCCAGAGCCCGAGTGGCGTCCCAAGGGAAGAAGCCAGACACTCCTGCTATCAGGAATACGAGGAACACCATGAAGCCGCACATCTCAACACTCGCTCTGATCGCTGTTCTCGCCCTTGCCACGGGGTGCAGGACCGAGTCGTACGTGCGGCGCGGGGATGCGGCGTTTGCCGCCGGCCGGCCGGAGGAGGCGTTGCAGTATTATGAACGCGTGTACCGCAGCTCGTCGAAGTACCGGGCCGACCCGGGATTCGGGAGCAAGATGAAGCAAACGCGCGTCCAAGTGCTCCTGCTGCATGGTCGGCGGGCCTTGAACAGTAAGCAGTGGGATGCGGCAATGGCGAAGCTGGAGGAGGCCCTCCAACTGGACCCTAGCCTAGGCAGTGCCAGGCAACTGCTGGCAGAGGCGAAGCAAGGCGCGGCGGATGCGGCGCTGGCCCGAGCCTGCAAGGCGGCGGACCAGGGGCACCTGGCGGAAGCACAGCAGCAATGTGCGCTTGGGCTGGGTCACCAGCCGCAACATTCCGGCTTGCTGCAGGCACAGGGAAGCCTCTCCCCGCAAGCTCCCGGCCAGGACGTGTTGGCGGAAGTGGCCCGCCTGGTGGCTGACCATCGGTGGACGCAAGCAGACAGCATGTTGGGAGGGTTGCTGGAATCCCATCCGTATCACCTCGCCGCCCGGAACCGGCGCGCGCTTGTCCTTGGCAAGCTGGGCGAGGAAAGGCGCTTGTTTGGGACTGCCAAGGTGCAGACCCGGAACGGGGATCTGCTCGCCGCCGAGAAGTCCCTTGTCCAGCTTCAGAAGGTCTCCCCCCATCACCCGGAAGTGCAGGGCTTGCTGGCTGGCGTGCGGTCGCGCCTGGCAGAGGGCCGGGCGCTGTTGGCCAAGGCGAAGCAAGCAGAGCAAAGGGGCCGCCCCGGAATGGCTCTACGCCACCTGGCAGCAGCGCGGAACGCCTGGTCGTGCGGGGTGGCCGGCAGCGAAGTGGCGCGACTCCAGGGGGTGCTGCGCGAAACCTATCCGGTCAGGATGTCCTGGGAAGCGACTGGGCCGGGGGCCGAGCTGGTACGCGGGACCTTGCTCCGGAAGCTCGGGCGCGGCACCAGAGACAAGGATGGACCTGTCTACGAGATGAAGGTACATGTCCAGCCCGGAGCGGGCCGAGTCGATACCGTGCGCACGGAACAACTCCAGCACATGTATGTCACGCGTGAAGTCCAGCCAAACCCCGAAATCCCAGGTCTGCGACACGACAAGCGACGCTACGAGTTGGAGGAACGCCGAATGCGTGGAAGGTATGAAGAGGCGGTTCGTGACCTTCGGCACGCGCAGCGCCACGTGCCGAAGGACACCCCCCACCGGCCGCCGAAGGACACCCCCCACCGGCCGCCGAAGGACACTGTCCGCCGGCCACCGAGGGATGTCCCTGACCGGGAGCAGGTGTTGCGCCGACTGACAGCACGGGTCGAGAGGAGCCGGCGGGAGCTGAATGAGGCAGAACGGCGGTTGCGACGTGCCTCCCATCGATTGCGTATGGCCTCGGCCACCGTCGTGGTGGAGCGCCGCCTTGCCTGGCCCTATATCAGACGCACCATGCGGAAGACCCTGACCGTATCGGCCGTCGCCACGATGGGCAGCGCGGGAGAGAAAGTGGTGGCTCCCACGAGTTTCTCACGGTCCGCGACGGCGGATGACACAGTCAATGACGGAGCCAATCCGGGCCTGGGATTGAGGGTGGACCGCCTCTCCCTGCCCAGTGACCAGGCCCTGGCTGCGAGTGCGGGCAATGCGCTGGCGCAGGACGTCGGCACGTGGGCCCGGGGCGTGTCTCGGCAGGCATGGGTAGGGCAGCTGGTCGCGAGTTCCGAGGAGCTGAGACGGCAAGGCAAGGAAGAGGATGCGGTGGAGTTGGCGATGGCGGCAGAGGCCTACCGTGTTCTGATGGGCAAGTGACCCACCGGGCTCATCCGTTGCCTAATCCAGATGCGAAGTGTCGTGTATGGCGGTACATTCGGCGTCTCCGGCCGGTTGCGCGTCGCGACCGGGAACTCCTGAGCCCAGCTGTGACCCGCCCATGAAACTGCCGTTCCGCAATCGGGATCTTCGCCCGTTCCTTCTTCTGTGTGGCCTGTTGGCCGTCGTCTGGTTTCGCCACCACCCCCAGAAGGACGCTGCCGATGGCCGCCCAGTCACGGTCACGGTTGAGCAGGCTCAGGATCTCTTCCCGGACGCCGTCTCGTTGCCCCCCAGGCAGGAGGAATACCCCTCCCACAGCGTGTTGGATGCCGATGGTGCCCCACTGGGCGTCCTGATCCTCTCCGGCCCCGACACCGCGCAGATCACCGGGTACGGCGGCCCGACGCCAGTGGCGGTCGGCCTGGATGACGAGGGGGATGTGTTCGGGGTGGTGCTCCTCGCGAACGCCGAGAGCGAGAGCTACCTGATGGATGTGCTGGATAGCGGGTTGCTGGAGTGCTGGAACGGGTTGCCGGTTGACCAGGCCATCACCAAGACCGTGGACGCGGTCAGCGGCGCGACCATGAGCAGTTCCGCGATCATCGAGACCTTGCGCGCCACCTTGCAGCCACTCGTTCAGGTGGAACAAGCGGTCCCCCCGCCGACATCGAGAGTGACCGGCACAATGCTGTGGGTGTGGTTGGTGCTGGCCCTGGACATTGCTCTGTTCTTCTTTGGCAAGCGGCTTCGCCGACTGCGGACCTGGCTTCTGCTGGCGAATGTGGCAGTGATCGGCTTCCTGGCCGGCAGCATGCTCTCGCTGGCTCAGGCGAGTGGATGGAGTGTCCATGGGATTCCGCAGCGGGTATGGTTGACCACTGGCGCGATGGCCTTCCTCGCTATCCTGCTGCCGCTTCTCACGGGGCGTGACTTCTACTGTTCCCACGTGTGCCCCTATGGCGCGTGCCAGGAGCTCCTGGGCAAACTGCGTCGGCCGAAAGTGCGGACTCCTGGTTGGTTGGGGGGCTGGTTGCGCACCTTGCGGGGCGCCGTGCTGGGAACGGCTTGGCTCGGCTTGGTCGTTGGTGTGGCACAGGATCTGACGGTGGCCGAGCCGTTTGCCGCATTCCATCTGCGGGCCGCGCCGTTGAGCGTACTCATGCTGGCTGGCGCGTTCCTCCTGATTTCCCTGTTCATCCCTCGGGCATGGTGTCGATTCCTCTGCCCCACCGGGCGTCTGCTGACCGCCGCGCGCGCCAAACCACGCGCGCCAGGTGCTTCCCGTGGTGCGCTGCTGAGCTTCCCTTTACTAGGTCTCCTGCTCCTGATCGTGGCAGGCTGCTGGTTGGCATGGACTGCGAGCTTCGTACCCTCGCAGACCCCGAGGGATATTCTAAGCGTCATCCACAGCCGACGAAGCGTGCGCCACTACACGGACGAGCCGGTTGCCCAGAAGCAACTGGACACGCTGCTCCGCGCTGGAATGGCGGCCCCAACGGCCGGCAATGCCCAGCCCTGGTCCTTTGTGGTGGTGACCGACCGAGACCGCCTGGGGAAACTCGCCGAAGGGCTGGAATACGGCAAGATGCTGGCCAAGGCAGGCGCGGCGATTATCGTCTGTGGTCGCCCCGAAGACGCACTTCCCGGTGAGGCCAATGACATGTGGGTGCAGGATTGCTCAGCCGCCTCGGAGAATATCCTCCTTGCCGCCCAGGGCATTGGGCTGGGTGCTGTCTGGGTTGGGGTGTACCCCATCGACGAGCGAATCGGCATGGTGCGCCAGGTCCTTGGCTTGCCCGAGACCGTGGTGCCGCTGAACGTGATCTCCCTCGGCCACCCCCTCGGCATCGAGCGGCCCAAGCGGAAGTTCGACCCCGGTCAGGTGCACTGGGAATCTTGGCAGGACAAGTAGGAGCGCTGGTCTGGCGCACATACAGGAGAAGCCACAGCATGACTCCGCTCTCCGTCTGCTCGGACAATCCCATCTGGTTCTCATGGCAGGGAGAGGCGGTGTATCTGGCCGGTTCCCATACGTGGGCGTGCCTGCAGGAGCGAGGCGTGGCTGGCAAGACGCCTGACTTTGATTTCCCCGCGTATCTGGACTTCATGGCGCACCACGGGCACAACTTCCTTCGCCTGTGGCTGTGGGAGCACGCGCGTGGGATGCAGTTCGTTGGCAGCGATGTGCCCATTCGCTACGAACCACTGCCCTGGGCGCGGACAGGGCCGGGCTTGGCTCTCGATGGCCTGCCGAGATTCGATCTCCGGCAACTTGACCAGCGTTTCTTGCGCCGCCTCCGGGACCGTGTGGTTGCGGCGGGAGAACGCGGCATCTTCGTGGCGGTGATGCTGTTCCAGGGGTTCAGCGTGGAACAGAAGGGAACCCAGGGGGTGGATGCCGCTAAGGGGAATCCGTGGGACGGCCATCCCTTCCATCGGGACAACAACAGCAACGGGATCGATGGCGACGCGGATCAGACCGGCGAGGGCAAGGCGGTCCACACGCTTGCGTGCCCGGAGATCACGCGGCTACAGGAAGCCTACGTGCGGCAGGTCATCGATACCCTTGGTGATCTCGATCACATTGTCTGGGAAATCGGCAACGAGTGCCATCCCGATTCCGTCCAGTGGCATGGCCACATGATCCGGTTCATCCGGGAGTGCGAGAGGCACCGGCCCAAGCAGCATCTGGTGGGCATGACTGGCTCCCCCATCCGCAATCCTGCTCTCTTCTCCAGCGAGGCGGACTGGGCCTCCCCCGTGGGGCAGGACTACTTGGACGATCCCCCGGTTGGGGACGGGAAGAAGTTGATTGTGGTGGACACGGACCACATCCAGCCGTGGCGAGGCGATCCCCGGTGGGTCTGGAGGAACCTGTGTCGAGGCAACCACTTCGTGCTGATGGATGGCTATCGCGACTTCCGCATGGGATCGCCCGACGAGCCCACTCCAGAAGCCGCCGCCATCCGTTGCGCCATGGGCCAGGCGGTCCGCCTGGCCAACCGCATGGATCTCCGACGAATGGTCCCCGCTCCAGACGTCGCATCCTCGGGATACTGCCTCGCCTCCCCGGGGGAAGAATACCTTGTCTTCGCACCCGATGGCGCGGATGTGGAGCTTGACCTGCGGCCAGCACAGGCTGAGTTGTCGGGCGAGTGGATGGATCCGAGAACCGGAGCGGAGCAACCGATTCTGCTTCCCGGAGGCGGGCGTCCACGACTTTCGTCGCCGTTCTCTGCCGACAGCCTGCTCTGGCTGCGCGTGGGAGAGACCTCGTAGGGGTCCGCCTTGTGCAACCGATGGGCGATTGGCTAGCCCATCGTGCGGCGTTGGTTAGGATGTTTCTGGCGGAACTTCTGGCAATCGTTGTTCTGGTAGCTATTGTTCCCAATTACCAGCGCATCGGAACATTGGCGTCTCGCTACACCCATCGCGAACGGGCGGCCAGTGCGCGCGAGTCTGGAGTCGAAGCGGCACCTTCCTGTGTGTCGGTCAGCGCAGCAGCGCTGGAAAGAAGGAGAACTCCCCCATGTTTGGCATCAGTAGCTTTGGCATTTGGTCCGCGTATCTGTTGTGCATAGTCAGCGCCTTGATCTGCGTCGTCTATGGCGCGGTGAACTGGAACAAGGGGGACGAGGCCCTCAAGGACGAGGATCTCGACTGGGCCAAGGAAGAGAAGACCGAGGTCGAGGATGCGCTCTGACGGACAGTCAGCGTCACTCGCCGTGAACTGAGAACACGAATCCAGGAGCCATGACGACCATGGGACTAGGCACAATCCTCACCGTTCTTCTGTATCTTCTCTTCGTTGGGTATCTGGGATTTCGCGGATACCGCGACACCAAGACTGCCAGCGACTACATGGTGGCTGGGCGGAACGTCCACCCGTTCGTGATGGCACTGTCCTATGGTGCCACCTTCATCAGCACCTCGGCCATTGTCGGCTTCGGTGGTGTGGCTGGCATGTTCGGCATGAGCCTGCTCTGGCTCACCGTGCTCAATATCTTCGTGGGCATCTTCATTGCCTTTGTGTTCCTTGGGGAGCCGACCCGGAAGATGGGGCATCACATCGATGCGCATACCTTCCCCGAACTGATCGGGCGGCGCTTCGACAGCAAGTTCATCCAGGTCTTCGCTGGCCTGCTGATCTTCCTCTTCATCCCGCTCTATGCGGCAGCCGTGCTCATCGGCGGCACCGCCTTTATCGCCTCCCAGTTCCACGTTGATTACAACGTGGCGTTGCTTGTTTTCAGCGTGATCATCGCGGTCTACGTGATCATGGGCGGACTCAAGGGCGTCATGTATACGGACGCGTTGCAGGGCGCGATCATGTTTGTGGGTATGCTGGTGCTACTGGTCGTTACCTACGTGAAAATGGGTGGCGTGAGCGCTGGGCACGCGAGACTGACCGAGTTGGGGCAGGCTCCGAGCCTCTTCAAGGGCCTGGGGTTCAATGGCTGGACCTCGATGCCCACGTTTGGTTGGGGGAAACCGGGCTACGATCTCTGGTGGATCGTCGTCTCGACGATCACCCTTGGTGTAGGCATCGGCGTGCTGGCGCAACCTCAGTTGGCCGTTCGCTTCATGACCGTCAAAAGCAAGAAAGAGCTGAACAGGGCCGTCCTGGTGGGAGGCGTGTTCATCCTGGTCATGACTGGTGTCGCGTTCACGGTCGGCAGTCTGTCGAATGTCTACTTCCTGGACAAGGAAGAGGTCAAGGGCACGGTCCTGGCCGAGGGCGTGGGGATGGTGATCGCCAAGCGGGAACGGAACGTGGTTCCGAGGACCGAGAAGTCCAAGCCCGACCATGATCCCGACGTGAAGGCCCTGCCTGCCATCGTCATGGATCTGGACACCACTGGCGATGGGAGAGCCGATACGTACCTGATCAAGGGCGGTATCTCCGCTCCTGCGGGTGCTCCCGAGGCGGCCGTCAAGAAGTTGGCAGGGCTTGCCAAGCTACTGCCCAAGGCAGAGATCACGCCGGCGACCTACGAGGTGGGCGCCGCCGTCACCGTGAAGCCACATGCCAACGCCTATATGCGGGCGCTGAAAAAGCACCCCGATGGTCGCTATGAATGCATGACCAGCGGCATCATCCCGATCTTCATCCGCAGTGCCATGCCCAGTTGGTTTGGTCTCGTGTTCCTGCTGACTCTGCTGGCGGCGGCGATGAGCACGCTGTCGAGCCAGTTCCATGCGCTCGGCACGAGCATCGGCCGCGATGTCTTCGAACAGTTTGGCAAGGGCAAAGTTGACTCGGTCCTGATCACGCGCCTGGGCATTGTGGCCGGCATCGTGGTTGCCGTGGTCATCAGCTACCTGAATCCGGGTACTGGCTTTATCATTGCTCGCGCCACGGCCATCTTCTTTGGGCTGTGTGCCTCGGCCTTCCTGCCGACCTTCCTGGCCGCCCTGTTCTGGAAGCGGGCCACTCGGGCTGGCGCCATCTCCTCGATGGTCGTAGGTGCCGTGGTGACGGGATTCTGGCTCTTGCTGGTCA
>JABGQJ010001209.1 GCA_018648945.1 Victivallales bacterium | reverse complement strand
CTTCAGGATACCCAGCACGGCCACCAGTTCGTCCAGCGAACGCTCCAGACAGAGTGCCACCAGTTCGTCCGCAACGACGCCTGCGCGCCGCAACCGCTGAGCCAGTCGGTTGGCCCGGTTGTTCAGTTCCAGGTAGGACCACTCGGCATTGGCCGACACCATTGCGACCGCTTCGGGGTTCCGTCGGACTTGCTCCTCGAAAAGCTGGTGCGCGCACAGTTCCCGAGGGAAGTCGGCCTCGGTGCGGTTCCAGTCCTCCAACAAAACCCGCCGCTCGTCTTCGCCGAGCAGCTCAAAGCGGCCGATCTCCCACTCCGGATGCGCCACGATCTGTTCGAGGAGGCCCCGGAAGTGGCCGGCCATGCGCTCGATCGTGTCCGGCTCAAAGAGCCGGGTGCGATACTGCAGGACTGACTGGTAACCGTGTTCGCCCTCGACCAGGGAGAGCGTCAGATCGAAGAGGCCGGCCATTCCGCCTTCCTCGCTTGGTGGCCGCTCCATCACCAGCTTGCGGTGCCGGGGACGTCTGTGGGTGTCACTGCGCTGCAGGAAGTTGAAAAGCACTTGCGCCAGGGGGTGGCGAGTGGTATCGCGCTCCGGCTGCAGATCCTCGACCAGCCGTTCGAAGGGAAGCTCCTGATGGGCAAAGGCGTCCAGTGCCGTTTGCCGCACCCGCGCGAGCAGCTCGCGGAACGTGGGGTTCCCCGAGAGATCCCCGCGCATGACGACCGTGTTGACGAACAAGCCGACCATGCCGTGGGTCTCGGCCTGCCGGCGGTTGGCCACCGGGGCGGCCACCGGGACGTCGTCCGACTCGCTGTAGCGTTGCAGCAGAAGCTGGAACGCCGCCAGCATCAGCATGTAGGGCGTCGCCCCCTCGGCTGCACACAGGCGGGAGGCGCGAGCGGTCAGAACGGGGGCGAGCTGGAAGCGGTGCGAGCCGGTGCCTCCTTGGGTGCCGATTTGCCGCGGGTGATCGGTCGGCAGGGAGAGGACCGGCAGGTTCGCCAGCTGGTCGCGCCAGTAGCCGAGCAGTGACGCCATGCCTTCCCCTTGCAGGTGCTGTCGCTGCCAGACCGTGTAGTCGGCGTACTGCACCGGCAGGTCGGGCAGGGAGGGAACCGCACTCGCGCAACGCGCGTCGTAGACCTCCACCACTTCGCGGATCAGAACCTGGACCGACCAGGCGTCGAATACCATGTGGGTGGAGGTCACGAGCAGCACATGCTCGTCCTCTCCGCAGCGCAGCAGAAGCAGGCGGAACAGGGGAAGGCGACTCAGATCAAACGGGGCTGCGCCCTGTTCCCGGGACCGGGCCGACAACTGTTCCTGCCGCTCTTCCTCCGGCAGACGGCTCAGATCCTCCACTGGCAGTTCCACATGCCGGAGCGGGGCCACGACTTGCGCGGCTTGCCCGTCGGCCGTCCCGACGAATGTGGTCCGCAGCGACTCGTGACGCTGCACGATGTCCTGGATCGTCTGCCGGAACGCCGCGAGATCCAGCGCGCCGGAAATGGGCAGGGCGACGTGCAGATTGAGGATCGGCGTGTCCGGTGCCAACTGATGGACAAACCAGAACCGCTCCTGGGCGAAGGACAGAGGCAGAGGACCTTCGCGAGATGCCTGCGGGATGGCTGGCAAGTCACTGCCGAGACCGGCCGCCCGCAGTTCGTCGATCCGTACAGCCAGCCTCGCAATCGTGGGTGCCTGGAACAGCTCCACCAGGGCGACCGGCGCGTCCAAGGCGTCACTCATCAGAGCAACCAGCCGGACCGCCAGCAGGGAGTGCCCGCCCCGGGCGAAGAAGTCGTCATCGACGCCGATACGGTCCACCCCAAGCACCTCGCACCAGAGTGTGCTCAGTTGCTTCTCCAAAGGCGTGCGTGGAGCGACATATTCGCT
>JABGQJ010001208.1 GCA_018648945.1 Victivallales bacterium | reverse complement strand
TGTGTCGATCGTGGGTACCTGGGGGGCTGGGGCCCCCAAGGCAAGATCGAGCTGCGGAATCGCCGGCTGGTGCAAGGCCAGACCATGCAGGATCTGTTCGTATTGTGCCAGTGTCCAGGGGGCTTCGCGGCGGATTGCGAGGTAATGTGGGTCGGACATGTCGTACTCGTCCCCGGCACCAAGCATGCCCATCGGCGGCGAGGTGGGGCTAGGGGGAGGGGCAGCGGGCGGGGGAACGGTTGGCCAGGAGTGGTGGGTCAGCTTTTCGAGGGCATCCCGCCACCCGTACGACCACGCCCGGATCCTCTCCGGCTCGGCCGGCGGCTGCAGTTCTTGGCTGGCCCTGGGGGACCCACTCCCAACGGGCAACGGGGGCTTCGTCTTGGCGACCTCGATCCCCAGCTCTCCCAGGACTTCCTTGTAGCAGCCCCTGACGTTCTCGTCGGGATCAGCCGCCTCGGCCTTGGCGATCTCGGCCAGGGCAGTGAGAAAGAGGCGGTAGGCGGAGTCCGGGCCAAAGTCGTCGAGCGTCACATGGCGACGCGTCATCTCCACGCTCACACCGGGAACGGGCTCGATCCATGGTTTGCGGAACACATGCAGCCCAGCGATGGCCAAGGCCAGGAGAAGAGCAGAGGCCACAAGCAGGCGGCACCCGCGCCGCCACCATCTTGTTCCGGGCTTGCCGAGGAGCAGCTTCCTGCACCATCCTCGCCGTTTCTCTTTTGCCATGCCGATATCTCCAGCGACCAACCAGACACCCCTACGAGTAGTGCGCCACAGCCGGCCGCGCCATGGCGGATACGGAAAGAGGCGGGCCCAGGAGCGCCCACTCACCAACATAGACGCATTTCGCGAGCGAACCGCGCGGGCAGTGTGGCTGTGGGAGCAGCCGGCGGCTGGAGGGGGCTTCCTGAGCTGTCATTCACGGGGGCGGTTCTGCGAGGGGATGACAAGGTCCGGGTGGAATGAGGCAGGCACGTGGGCTGTGCCACCATCGTCCGCGCAGTTCGGCCCGACGCTGTAGACGGCCCAGGCATCCGGGGACAGGCCGGGGACGCCCGAGCGGAGATACCGGAATGGCTTGCCTGAGAAGGGATCAACAGGGAGCTGGCGGAGATACGTGGGGACGAGCTTCACCAGCGAATCCGGCAGGCCCCCGTGGTCTGTCTCGTAGGCTCGGACGGTGAGGAACAGGGCTGTGCCGCGCAACACGGCGACTTGTGTGGCGGACCAGGCATGGAGACGGTCCGGCGTGTCGATCCCCCAACTGGCCATGTGGTAGCCGAACGGGTCGCGGGTCCCGAGAACCAGCCCCGTAGTCGTTCGTCTCGGGTTCCAGCCTTCCTTGATGGCATCGTACTCGGCCTGAACGGCGGCCGAATATGGCTTCTGGGCAAGCACGACCCAATGCTGGAAGAGCGATTCCAGATTGCGGACCGTCTTGTCGGGCGTGCTGCCAGCCAGAGGCGCGACGGCGAACGCGAGCCCAGAGACGAGACGCTCGCGCCAACCGTCGGAGCGATACGGGTAGCCGATCGGGTCGAAGGCGGCAAAGCCGTAGTAGATGGGCACGAAGCTTCGCTGAGCGACGAAGTCGGCACGCACGCACTCGACGAAGGGCTCAGCCGACTCGGCATGGTGGAGGAAGTCCGTGGCCATCTCGCAGAGGAGGGCTCGGGGAACTGGGTGGTTGGCGGCGACTGCTCTGGCGGCCACCGAGATCAGGTTCCCGCATCCCCACGCGGCACAGTGGTCGCCTGGCGAGCCGCCACGGGTGAAGAGAGCCGCCGTGGCCAGGGAACGCTGGAGGTCCCGGCGCGCCTTCGCATACTCTCCCTTCGCGGCGTGAGTGTGCGCGGAAATGGCTAGCCAGTTACAGAGATCACGGACCCACTGCTGGCGC
>JABGQJ010001207.1 GCA_018648945.1 Victivallales bacterium | reverse complement strand
CTCGTGCCGGAGCAACTGCACCCGGTTCTACCAGGCGACGGCCAGCCACCCCATGATGTCAACGTCGCCTGCGGGGGGGATCTGGCCAAGTGCCACACGCACAGAGGGCACGGGAGAGGCGTAGGGCGTTGCGCCCTCTTCGGCGGCGTTGTGTCCCGCCCCAGCGGACCACCGAAGCAGCAGCCGCTCTCCGCCGTCGTCCTTGGCAGGGGCGGCGAGCCACACCATAATGGTGGCATCCCGTTGCGAGGTGTCGTAGCTGAGGGCAAGGCTCGACACGGTTGCGGCGGCGATCTCGAACGGGACGTCGCCCGATTCCACATCGGGAGCGTCCGCCAGCGGGCGGTGTACGGCCCGGAAGACGTAACGCCCCGGGCTCAGAGGATCGGTGTACTTCCACAGCCCGAACCGGCCGGCATTCTCTCCCCCGGGCTCAAGCGTCACCACGTTGGCAGGCGACCGACCGAACTCCCGGGCCGCCAGAAGGCGCTTGTCCCGGTCCCTCGGGCTGTACTCGCCGAGCAGCTGACCCTCCGCGTCCGTGACCCGGAACCTTGGCGTATAGTCGTTGAGCTCCACGCCGTCGACCTGGACGGGACTGCGGCTGGCATTCCGCATCGTCACGGCGAACTCGGCAACCTGTTCGGGGAGCAGGGGCGCCCCACCCTCAGTGAGGAGTCTGGATTTCAGAGTAATCTTTGCGTTCGCCATAGTCGCCATGACCTCCTCTGTCGGGATTCTGCCGCAACTTGCCAGTACCGAGGCGCACAGGAGCAGGTAACGGGCAGGTATTTTGCTGCACATGCACATACGTCCTCAGTAAAGATCTGGATGGGTCCACGCGCACGGGACCTTTTCCTCGTCCCAACCTCTCAACTTCAGTGCGCACTTTGCGCACAGCGTCGTCAGAGTTGGTTCCGGGCCGAATTTGCTGGTCCAGCGAGCCACATTGACGGCTCCGAGACGATGAGACGACCCATTGGGCCACGCAGCCGGCTCGGTGTCGTGCCATCCCTTGCTGCGTGCCGGCTTCGGGTTGGTCGCAGGCCCGGGGCCTGCCAAGTGGTCCCAGGAATGAGCCGGGGGAACTGCTGCGGGCCAGTTGTCCACCGGAAGGAAGCACGTCGGCCAATCGTAGCTGATGATGCAGTCCGGCTTGTTCATGTCGTGGTGCTTCCAGTTGAAGTCGTGGCCGCCGACGACGAAGTGTGACAGGTGCAGGGAATGGCCCATCTCGTGGGCAAAGACACTGTTCACGGTGTCGGTTTCGAACATCGCCTGCCCGCTGTTGAAGCACACTCCGTTGGTGTAGCCGTCCTTGCTGGTGAAGTTGGTCGCCGGAGTCGTTGCGGCTCCGGTCCAGATGTTGTGGTGGTACAGCCGGGGCCAGCGTACGACGACCATGCTGCGAGGCCGCCCGGCGCTGGGTACGGACACTGCGAGCAGAGCCAGCAAGTGATCGCGGATCGTGTTGGAGTAGCCGGTCACGCGGGTCTTGTAGTCATCGGCCGTGCCACCCCACTGGTTGATGGCCGCGACGGCTGTGCCCGGGTAGGAGTTGTTGTTAAGGGCGGTGACGACGGTGACTGCGGCCGGGACTGAAGCCGTACCCCAAGGCACGCTGCCGGCTCCCACCAGTTTCTTGATGACCCTGGCCATACGCTGCCGATGGACACCGGTGGAAGCCCCCGGAGGCAGCCGCCAACGGTAATGGTCGTAGGGCGCAAACTCCATCTGAACCCGGGCGGGGCTGTCCATGGGAATTCTGCCCGCTACGGGCACGGCCGCGGTGTTGTAGCGGTCCGCGTAGGCCTTCAGGTTGATGCCCCGGTGGGTGTCCAGGAAGCCGGTGTAGACCCGTCCCCCTCGAGTGTATACCCCGCTCCCGGTCCCGTCCGAGTCGTTCAGCGTG
>JABGQJ010001206.1 GCA_018648945.1 Victivallales bacterium | reverse complement strand
ATCGCGCCAGCAAGGCGGCTGGATCGCACTCATGATCATCTTCTTCAGTCCAGCCCAGGAATTGCTCTGGATGGGGGCGGATGGCCTGACAGAGGCCATGCTGCGAGCCGCCAGCATCGTGTTGCCGGTCACGAACTGAAACGCGTTCGAACGAGGAAACCAGCAGGGATGCTACGCAAAACCCTCATTGCCATCGCCCCCGTAGTGATCATCGTGGCCCTGCCGCTGATCATGCGCCGGGACGCGGTCCACGACGACCCCGAGGCCGAGCAACTGGTCATCGTCAGCCCCCACAACGAAGCGATTCGCTGGGAGTTCGAGAACGCGTTCCAAGCCTACTGCCGCGAACAGCATGGACGGAACGTGGACATCGACTGGCGCACGCCGGGCGGCACCAGCGAAATCGTGCGCTACCTGCTGGACAGCTATGGAGCCGCCTTCCGTCAAGAGTGGCAACGGCAGGGCAAGGAGTGGAGCGGCGAGATCGGGAGCGCATTCCTTGACCGCAAGTTGACCCAGAGGGACATCGTCGTCGATGGCAAAGTGAAGCGGAAGGGCGCCTCCCCGATCGCCTGGGAGGCCCGCCAGGCCTTCCTCGCCGGCAACGCGGGCGTGGGCATCGACATCCTCTTCGGCGGCGGGCAATACGACTCGGGGAAGCTGGCCAAACAGGGCGTACTCGTCGCCAGTGGCGTGCGCGAGCGCCATCCTGAGTGGTTTGCCGGCGACGCCCCCATCCTCAGCGACGGCCTCAGCGGCGAGGTCTGGGCGGACCGAGGCGACCGCTACTATGGCGCCTGCCTGTCCTCCTTTGGCATCTGCTACAACTTCGACCGGTTGGCGGCTCTGGGCTACAACGCGGACGACCCCGCCGCGCTCCCCGCCTCCTGGGAGGATCTGGCCGATCCCCGGCTGTTCAACCAAGTCGGCGCGGCCGACCCAACGAAGAGCGGGTCGATCACGAAGTGCTTCGAGATGCTGATCCAGCAACGCATGGCCCAGACCGTGGCAGCAGCCGGGAAGGACCTTTCGAAGGAGCAAACGATGGCGGCCGTGGCCCAAGGCTGGGTGGAAGCCATGGATCTGATCCGTCGGATCGGCGGCAATTCCCGCTACTACACATTCTCGGCCAGCAAGGTTCCCGTGGACGTGGCGCGAGGCAACCTGGCCGCCGGCATGTGCATCGACTTCTACGGCGGCACTCAGGCGGAGTGGGAGCAGCAGCACGTGGGGCGCGAGACCATGCGCTACGTCACCCCCAAGGGCGGCTCCTCCATCTCGGCCGACCCCATCGGTATCCTGCGCGGCGCACCGAACCGCGAACTGGCCGACCTGTTCATGGATTTCGTGCTCTCCCCCGAGGGACAGAAATTGTGGAACTACCGGGTCGGGGAGCCCGGCGGACCGCGCCAATACGCCCTGCGCCGCCCACCAATCCGGCGGGACATGTACACGCTGGAACACCGCTCCCATATGTCCGATTCCGAAGCCCAGCCGTTCGCGCTGGCCGCCGAGTTCGAGTACCACGGGCGCTGGACCGGTCCTCTCTTCGGCCTGATCCGCGTGCAACTGCGGGCCATGATCATCGATACCCACCCGGAACTCCGCCGCGCCTGGCGCGCCATTCTGGATGCCGGCGGCCCCGCCGCCGTCCCCGAAGCCATGCAGGCCCTCCGCCGCCTGCCTTTTGAGCTGGCGCAGGCGGGCGAGGAGGCAGAGCACATCCGCACGGCGGAGGAACGCGTGTTCCGCACTCGCGCCTGGGGCGAGTTCTTCCGGGCCGCCTATCTAGAAGCCGAACGACTAGCCAACGCACATGCTCGCTGACCCGCCCATCCCACATGCCCCATTTCGCCGGAACCTGGCCTATGAAGCCATGGTTCTCCTGCTCAACATTCCGTTCCTCCTCATGCTGG
>JABGQJ010001205.1 GCA_018648945.1 Victivallales bacterium | reverse complement strand
CGGGCCGTGCGCATCGGGCGCGAAGCCGCCACGGGCCGTTCCTGGGGACACGCCTTCGTCGAGATGGACTCTCCCGCTGCTGCCCAACGGTTACGCGCCGACATCCGACAACTCACCGTCTTTGGCAACACCCACGCCGCCCTCGTCCTTGCCCCGCCATCTTGTTCCGACCGCCCTGTGACAGTAGGGTTCTAACCTGGATTATCCACGCGAATCTACTGCGAACCCGGATTGCACTGCATCTCATCCCGTTGTGCCAGAACGCCGACCTTGACGGGTTTCAACACGCCTGCGCTCGGCAACCTGGCACAACGGGATGATCCACAGCACACTACGCGTTTTCGCTACGAAGCGCATGAGTAATCCAGGCCAGACAGACACGATGGTCCCAGCCAAGGATGCGCGATGCACCACAGACTCTCGGTCCTCCTCCTCTTCCTCTTCCTGGCGCGTGTAGCCGGTCAACCCACACGTGAACCAAATCCGGAGTTCGGTGCGGAGGGGACGGCGCTGGCCGAGCACCTGAATCCCGAGACCGACGTCTTCCTGGAGCCGGAGTCTCTGCCACTTCCCAGTAGCTGGCAGGTGGTCACGAGTGCCTGGCTCAGAACTGGCTGCACCGGGGGGAAGGCGCTGCTAACCAACGAAGGCGGAGAGATCAGCAGCGTGCTGCGATTGCCCAAGCCGGGACGCTACCGGCTCTGGGTACGCAGCCATGGGGCCGCCAATCGCTCTTTCCGCGTCCGGGTGGGCGACCAGCTCTCTGTGAAGGCCTTCGGCAACCAGAAGATGGTCTGGCGCGACGGCGGCGAGTTCGATCTTGCTGGCACGACTGCCACCGTCACCATTGTCGATGTCCGGAGGAATCCCTACGCCGACTGTATTCTCCTGACCTCGGATCTCACGCTGCGCCCCCACCAACTGAGTGCCCTGCGGTCCTGGGCCGGCGACGAGCGCTGGGCCAGGATCGGCCAGCCCGTGCGGTTCGCGGGCGGCGAAAGCATGGGGCGAGTCGGCTCCTGGAGCTGGGACTTCGGCGATGGCGAGACCAGCAACCGGGAGAACTGCGCCCACGCCTACCCAAAGCCCGGCGACTACCGTGTCACCCTCACCGTAACCAGCCCGGCCGGCAAGACAGACACCCACGCCACCACCGTCCACGTCCGCCAACCCACAGACCGCGTGGTCGCCAGCATCCGGCTGCGCCGCGCAGGATCGCCTCGCTTTGGCTACCTGAACGACGACCTCCAAGTCGATGTGCTCGTGGGCGATCCCTACCGCCATGTGGACGCCTACCTGCATGACGGCACCCAAATCTGGTCCTACGACTCCCCGGAGAGCTTCCCCACCCCCATCCAGCGCCGTGAACACCCCATGGTCATCTGGGACATCGACGGGGATGGCACCCCCGACGTACCCATGTGGCGCCACCTCGACGGCAAGGAATGGCTGTGTCTCTGCGATGCTATGACCGGCAAGGTGCGCCAGCGTGTGTCCTGGCCCCTCGCCGAGAGCTATATCAACGGTCGGCTCGCGGTCGGCAACCTGACCGGTCGGGCAAGTGGGGCAACCATCCTCGCCTTTAGCGGCCAGCACTTCACGCCCGGCAAGGCCCAGCAAGTGGATGGCTACGACGCCAGCTTGCGCCACCTGTGGTCGTACCAACGCACTGGGGGCGATGTCCTCGGGCACTTCCCCTATTCTGCCGATGTGATCGGGGACGCCCGGGAAGAGTCTTTCGCCTCCGCCGCCATGATCCTCCCTGACGGCAAGCTGGGGTGGGAACGGACCGACCTTCGGCCCGACCACGCCGACTCCATCCGCCTCGGCGATCTCGATGGGGATGGCCGCAAGGAAGTGGTGTGCAGCTACTCCGGTGAGGGTGTCCAGGTGCTTGATGCCGCAACCGGCAAGACAGTCTGGCAG
>JABGQJ010001204.1 GCA_018648945.1 Victivallales bacterium | reverse complement strand
CTCGCCTTCGCTGCCCTTGCGGCCAAAGCCGAAATCGACCCGCACAATCCCGTTGGCGTCGATGTTGCGCTTGATATCGTTGTTGCGGCTGCCCGCCTCGCCTCGGTACATGCCCTGGACAGGAATCCGCCACTCACTGGTGCCCGGCGGGAACGTGGCCCCGCCGTTGTGTCGGTTCCAGTAGCTGCGCCCCTTCTCCTCCCAGGCCCGGTCGGCCACCAACACGTACCCCGGCACCGGCTGCGTCCCTGGATTGGTCACCTCGAGCACCAAGGCATCGAACCCGGACCAATCACGGCGCGGTCGGTTCCAGAAGATGTAGCCGGGCTGATACTGCCCCTTCCCATCAAAGACCAGACGCATCGCTTTCGTTCCCGGCTTTCCAGGCAGGGGCGCGGTCGTCGCCTTGCCGCAGTTGATGCTCCACTGCCCGATATCCGTCGGACTGGCAAACGGACAAAGCACCGCCTCCTGCGCCCCCACAACCATCGCCAACAGCAGGACCCCACCGAACAGGAACGCACACCGACGGGAAGAACGCAGGACCATGGGAGGGACCTCCGGGTTGGGCACACAGAATCCTCCCCTCAATTATCATACCCCAGTTCCAGCAGATGACGAACTCCCGTCTGGCCTGAGAGTAGGTCCTCGCTGGTAGTCAGGATGGCTGGGATCCACCGTGCTCCGTTCGCCTCAGACCACTTCCCGGTCGTTGCGCGGGGGCACGGGGGGGAAGGGGGCGTGAGGGAGGGTCTGATACCAGTAGACGACCGAGGAGATGTCGTCCTGCAGGGGCAGGAAACGGCCTTCCGCGCGCCAACCGAGGGCCTGCATCGTCACCTTCAGCTTCTCCCGGAAGAAGACCGGGTCCTGGATGTGAAAGCGGTAGAGGGTCATGCGGGCCCCCACCTCGCCGGAGGCCTTGTAAACTTGCTGGAAGCCCATGTAGGGGGCGGTGTAGTCGCGACCGAAACCCCAGGCGCCACCGAAGTAGTCCTCGGTGCCGGTGCCGCAGATGGTGGGGTGCTCGCCATCGTCGTCCAGGAACATCTTGATCTCGCCCTCGCCCCACCAGCCCTTGTTGTTCTGCTGCCAGGTCATGAACGTGCCGACGTACTGGCCTTGGCCTTGAACCCCATCGATCATCAGGTACTCGGTGGCGTACTCAAGAGGGTTGCTGCGCCGCCAATAGGCATGGAAGTAGAGCGCGTCGTCATCGACCGGTTCCTCGGTGTAGTTGATCGTGTAGAAGAAGCCACCGAGATCGTTGGGGGATGCATTCTCGACGGTGATCCGCACATGCTCGCGGTAGGGCATGGGGAAGTAGATGTTCATGCCGCCGCTGGGGTTGACATTGATGGGCAGGGCGAGGATGTCCTGGCGGGCGCTCCACGCGTTGCACAGGAAATCGCCGAGGGGGGCCTGAACCGACGGGGCGTCCTGGCCATCCCAGTAGATGCGGATGATCACGTCCCGGTAGAAGGCCTCGCGGAAGGTGAACCACATGTGCCGGATGACACCCGGGCCGTCGTGGTCCATGAGGGTGACCGTTTCGCCGGCCGCAAGGCTGATGCAGGGCCGGACTTTCCAGCCGACCCCGAGCTCGCGCGCCGGGCCCTTGCCCTGCGGGTCGGCTTTGGCGCCGCCGCCGACCGCACCGTCGGGATTCTCGGCGCTGATCGAGCGGGAGACAGCGTTGCGGGCGCGGAAGATGCTGGCGAGATCGATGTCCATGGCGAGACCCCTCGTGCCGGTTGCAGTGCAGGGCGATATGCCCCGGCAAACGGTAGCGCGAAGTCGGGGCGCCTGCCAGCGATGCCAGAGAGATCAAGTGATGCCTCAGTCACGGGTGGGGGCCGGAAACGGGGCCAGCCCCGCACCCCGCCGGGGAGACTCGTCTCCCCGGACCCCACAGTGAGTGCGTTGCGGAG
>JABGQJ010001203.1 GCA_018648945.1 Victivallales bacterium | reverse complement strand
GTGGTCTCCACGGTGCCGGGGGCGACGAGACTGATGCGCGACGCCGTCTTGCGAAAGTAGGGGATGGTGCCGACTGGCTCGATGTGCCGGGGCTCGATCCAGTCGGGTTCCGGGGTCGGGGGCTGGAAGCTCGCGCCCGTGTTGGCAAGCAGCACGCTGGCCAAGCGGTCCGCGCGGGTGCGGTTGGCGGCGCTGGCTCGATCCCAGCGGATGGTGTCCACGATCAGCCGGACGGGGCCATCGGTCTTGACCAAGGCAGGCGGCATGACTGGCATGGATGCAGTCACGCCATCCAGAGGACGGGTGCCCAACTCGACGGCATCCAGCATCAGATTCCGGTCCTCCCCGCCCACTTGGGAATCGTTCACGTACTCCACAATCAACTCCACCTCACCGGCGGGCAACTGGGCGAGCGCGGGATATGTCTTGGGGGCTGCCTGGATGAGTTGCACGGCAGACACGATCTTGCCATTGGCCCGCAGCTGTACGTGGGGATAGATGCCCCCAGCTGGCGAGCCACCGGCGATTACATCCAGCCGATACAGACCGGCCTTGGCAACCTTGACGGTGGTGGCGGCCTGCCCACGTGTGTGGAACCATACACCGGGTGGCTCCTCGTTCCGGCTCTCGATCTTGATGTCGGTGGTCATGCTCTCCGCTTCGATGCGGCGCGTGGCAACCCCCGTCGCCTGCTTGGGCAGCACGATGGTATCGATGATATCCGCTGCGGGGCTCACCGGCTTGCGCCAGTTCACCTCCGCGCCGCTGACGAAGTAGAGTTCCTCGCGTGATAGACCGTCGAGCCAGGCAGGGACCTCGCCACTGAGTCGGAGAGGGCCACTCCCGGGCACGATCTCCAGACGTGCCGCCCCAAACGCCGGAGCCAAACTCGCGAAGCTATCCGCCGTGGGGGCGTGCCAGTAGACCGTGCGGTTCTTGCCTTGTAGAAAACGTGCCAGCACGGCGGGATCGGGTGCTCCATGCAGAATCAGCCGATCCACGTCCGGCGGCAGATCCGCCACCTTGCGCACCGGGATCGCCAGCACCCCAAGTCGCGCGATGCGCGTCTGGAATGCGGCCGGGCCATGCACGGCCACGGGCCGGGACACGCCAGCTGGCTTGGCAGCGAGATACGCCAGGCAGTTCCGGAGAACGCGGCGGGCCATGGGCTCGCGAGCAAACTTCTCACCAACCAGCGCCTGGCAGAGCAAGGCGCGGCCCGCACCAACCCGGATCTCCACGAGCGGCGCCTGCGCCAGTTCACGGTCGCCGCCGGAAACAAGCAGCGTCCGCCCACCATTGGTCGCGGGCCGCCGAATCTCGCGCCGCGTCACGTAGTGGTCGCCTGCCCAGAAGCGCAGGTCGTTCGGCACCAGACCACGGAGCAGCGTCTGATCCACCGTGAGCGGGAAGGTCATAGTGGAGGAGTGGCCGACGAGGGAGACTCCAAAGGGCATCCCCACCAACGTCTTCTGCGAGAGAACCAGAACCCGCCCGCCGCCGGTGAGGAAGGTCAGCAGTGGTCGGGCTGGGCCACTGGCAGGATGCCCGATTGCGGGCATACCGCCCTGCCCTGTCGCGGCCTGCCGGAAGGCATTGGGGGCGATGACAAGCAGATCGCGCGTGGGATCAAGTTTGGCGATCGCAGCCGGATCGCGCAGACGGATGCCCGCCACGGGAAGCGCCAACGAGCCTTCTGGCTCGTACCACACCAACCGCGCGCCAGCTGGCGGCGCAACGGGGGTCTGGGGGAACAGCCGCAGTGCACCTTCCCAGGCATGACGTTCGGTCCCACCGGCCAGGAGCGCGGCGCGGCAAGCGAGCGCGGCTTCGGCCGTCGCCGCAGGCAACGAGACCTTCAGTGTTACCTCGCGATAGCCGGCAGCGGCCAGGGTGAAGACCGGACTTGCCACCGTCTGCTTGCCGAACTGGCCCCT
>JABGQJ010001202.1 GCA_018648945.1 Victivallales bacterium | reverse complement strand
GCCGGCGGTGATCACGCAGCAGGGCCGGTCGATCAGCTCGTGTTCCCAGAAGGCGAGCCAGCGGTCTTTGGCTTCGTCGTAGTTGGGCTTGAAGGCCAGGGGGCTGCTCATGGCAAAGCTCTCCGAAGTGGCAAGGACACCAGACGTGCCGTCAGTCTAGCCCAATTCCCGCCAGAGGCCAACGACCAGCACCCGGAAAAGCGCGGCCAGGCCAGCCCCGGCCCTACGGGGTGACCGGCATGGTGTCCAGGCCAACGAACTCGTTGCCCGGTTGGTAGGCGTCAAGCGTGGACCATGGCCCAAGGGAGTCAGCAGAGCGTCCTCGGCTCGGCCCGCTCTTCGCCGATGGCGGACCAGAAGTCATCCGCTGAGCCCCTGCTCTCCTGGGTCTCATCTTTGCGGCCCCGGGCACCGTCTACTCGCTGGTCTTGCTGCGCAGGACGGGGTGTCGGGTTTCGCAGACTTGTTCGGCGATGTCCGCCGCGCGCCTGACCCCGCCGGTGGCGAGCATGGCCTTCTGCAGTTCCCCGGCCCGTTGCCGGAAGGACTCCTCCCCAAGCACCCGCTGGACCATCCGCCGCAGGGGGGCGACAGAGACTTGGCGGGAGCGGGAGCGCAGGCCGACTCCGGCGTGCTCGATCCGGGCCGCCAGGGCGAACTGGTCTGCCCCCTGCGGGGCAGCCACCATCGGCACGCCTCGGGTCAGCGCCTCCACGACCGTGTTCTGGCCAGCGTGCGTGATGAGCAACTGGGCCTTGTCGAGCAACGCCAGCTGCGGTACAAAGGGCAGAACGAGCGGCTGACCGGGAAGGCTGGACGAGGCCAGATCCTCGCGGTGCTCGTCCTTCTCCCATCTGCCGGCCGAGATGACCAGTTGCGCACCCAACCCGCAACACGCCTGGGCGATGTTGCGGAAGAGGGCTAGCCTTTGGTTGAGGGAGACCGTCCCGAGGGACGCATAGATCAGCGGTCTCTCGTCCAGCCGGTCCCTAGGGAATGCGGATGCGTCGTAGGGACGGTCGGCCGCGAACGCCCCAATGTAGTGGAATGCCTGGGGCAGAGAGGCGCGAGGGAAGTCGAACGCTGGGCAGGTCTGAGCGAGGGTGGCGAACGGCGAGTAGGTGCTGTCGACGCTGGGGAAGGGGTCCAGATCCCACGCCTGTCGGTAGCGGGCAATGAGACGCATCGCGGGACGCACATACCAATCCCAGACGGCGTAGCCTGCGCGACTTCGCCAGCACCCACACCAACCACTGGCCGGAGACCAGCCGGTGAACTGCGGGGGAATGCCTCGTTCCCTGAGCCAGTGGAGAGCCGAGCACCCCGTAACGTAGGGCAGACCGAGGCGCTCCGCGACCGTGCCGCCCGCCAAGAAGCTCTGGTCGATCAGCAGAGCGTCGGCACCGAGTTCCCGAAGGGCGGCCGGAGCGAATTCGAGGAGATAGGCGGCGCGCCAGCGAAAGCCGTACCGCGTAATGAGGGGCCGCCATGCCCCCAGTAGCCCGAGTGCATACCGCAGGGGCAGTGGTGGGCGCCGCAACAGCGATCGCACCTCGGCGGGAAACTCGTGGAACGGTAGCCCCAGTCGCTCGACAATGGGAATGCCCCTGGCCAGGCCGGCCACCGTCACCCGATGACCGCGTCGCTGCAGTTCGAGCCCCAGCGACCCCATCGGGATCAGATGCCCGCCCGCTTCGGGGCAAAGAATGACAAAGTGTGCCATCGTCAGTTCCCTTCGCCAGATGGTTCTCCTGCCGCCATGTTCATCCTGCCCTGCCGGGATGCCACCGTTCCACGACCAAGGATGCGACGACACTGTTCGGCATCGGCAACGCGAGACTTCGGCACAGCCATGTCCTGCCCTGATGAGACAGCGGGCACGCCGCGCCACTGTCGTCGGCCGCAATCTGGTGCAGGGAGGGGGCCTGTTCAAGGCTCT
>JABGQJ010001201.1 GCA_018648945.1 Victivallales bacterium | reverse complement strand
TCATCCAGCAAGCCACCGCCAGCCACTCTGAGAGACGCGGATCCGAGCTCCTGGCCATCGACCGCAACAATCGCACCTACTGGGCCGCCAAGGAAGATGGTGCCTGGCTGCAACTGGACCTGGGTGTGCCGGGGCAGATCCGCAGCGTCGGCATCGACTGGCTGCACAGCGAGAAGCGCCGGACCCGCTTTGAGATCCTGGCGTCCCTTGACGGGAAGCGGTGGGGAGAGATATTCGCGGGACAGACAGACGGGCAGACGCCGGGCGTCGAGACCGTCAACGTACCTGGGACTCAGGCTCGCTATCTGCGCATTGTCGGCCATGGCAACGACAGCAATCACTGGAACTCCATCCGCGAAATCACCGTCTGGACCAAGTAGGAAGCCAAACCATGAGTGACTTTCCCCGGACCACCGTCGGCGGCGTTTCCGTCTCCCGTCTGATCATCGGCACCAACTGGTTCCTCGGCTGGAGCCACACGAGCGCGGCCAAGGACAAGTTCATCAAGTCCTATCAGACGCGCGAAAATCTGGCGGACATCATCTCGGTGTTCATGGAATCGGGAGTGGATGCGATCATGGGCATGCCCGTGCCCCTGCTGAAGAACGCGATCCAGGATGCCGAGGACCGGACCGGACGCAAGGCGACGCTCATTCTCACGCCCCACTTCAACATCGTCCCCGGCGGGCCCCCGGAGATGGAGCCCGAGCGCGTCTTCGACGACTGCCGGGAGATGGGCGCCACCTTCTGCTTCCCCCACCAGTGCATGACCGACCGGTTGATGGACCGCATGCACGAGGAGATCCGCGACATCGACAAGTATACGGCCATGATTCGCGAGCGGGGCATGATCCCCGGGCTCTCCACCCACATGCCCGAATCGATCGCCATCGCCGACAAGACCGGCATCGATGTAGAGACCTACATCCAGCTCTACAACGCCGCCGGCTTCCTGATGCAGGTGGAGGCAGACTGGGTGATGCGCATGATCCGCAACGCCAAGAAGCCCGTCATGACCATCAAGCCCCTGGCCGCCGGGCGGCTCTTGCCCCCGGTGGGTCTCGCCTTTGTCTGGAACACCATCCGCGAGTGCGACATGGTCACCATCGGCACCACCACGCCCGACGAGGCCCGGGAGGTGATCGACCTCTCCCTCGACTTCCTGGCCAAGCGCATCCCCGAGAACGAACTCCAGAAGACCCGCAGCAAGAACACGCTGCTCTAGCCCAGGCCTAGCCATGACCCCAAGAGAACGCTTCATCGCGGCCTTGGAGCGTCGCCCCATCGTCGGGCGCGTCCCTCACTTCGAGTTGGTCTTCTTCCTCACCATGGAGGCCTTCGGGCGGGTCCATCCCTCCCAACGGGTCTACGGGAAATGGGACCAAATGGAGGAGAAAGAGCGCCAGTTGCACCGGCGGGACATGGCCACCCTCTACATCGAGACGGCCGAACGCTTCGAGCACGACGCCATCTTCCTGCACCCCAACCCCGGTGGCGAGGACGAGACGTTCCGGCTCATCGACACCGTTCGGGAGCTCTCCGGAGACCGCTACTTCCTGATGATGCATGGCGACGCCACCTACAGCATCCCCAATGGCAACCAGATGGTCGATTTCGCGGTGCAGATGGTCGAACAACCCGACCAGCTCAAGGAGCAGGCGGCGCGAAACGTAGACAACTCCCTGGCCCGTGGAGAACGCCTGCGCGAACACGGAGGGCTTGACGGCTTCGCGTTGTGCGCGGACTACTGCTTCAACGAGCAGCCCTTCATGTCCCCCGCCCAGTTCGGCGAGTTCGTCACGCCCTATCTGACGCGGCTCATCGCCGGGTACCGGGAGATGGGGTTCTATGCCATCAAGCACACCGACGGCAACATCATGCCGATCCTCGACCAACTCGTCGCTGCCAACCCCCACGCCCTCCACTCCCTCGATCCCCAGGG
>JABGQJ010001200.1 GCA_018648945.1 Victivallales bacterium | reverse complement strand
ACATCCAGCAGATGGAGTTCGGGCGCATGGTGCCGACACAGAAGCAGGGAGTAGCCAGGGAAGAGCTGATGGTCGCCGATGACGGCGTAGCCCGACTGCAACTCAGCCACGAAATACGGGTTGGTGCCCGCCTCGATTTGCGCTAGGCGACGGCAGAGGAGGCAGTCGCTCTGTGTCTTCACTGCCATGCTAGTGCTCCATCGGTTGAGGCTGGCGAGGGCCTCCCGTTCCCGGGCCATGCGCAACCGTTCATTCGGTCTCCGGGACCTTGGCGTAAACGCAGGTGTCCCGCAGTGTCCCGTCTACGTGCCTGGCATCGTTCCGCAAGATCCCCTCAAGCGGAAAGCCGAGCCGTTCGGGAACGCCCCTACTCCTGGCATTCGTGGACCCCATCCGGATCTCCACCCGGTTGGCACCGAGACTCTCCATGGCAAAGCGGCTAATCTCCTGGACTGCCTCGGTGATGTAGCCCTTGCCGCTACGGGAAGCCCGGACCCAGTACCCGATCTCGACCTTCGGGACGGACCAGTCAATGCGGTGCAAGCCGGTTCCGCCGACAAATGTCGATGGTTCCTCTCTCAGGAACAGGTGAAGCCTGTGGTCGCTGCCGTCCCGAAACGCCTGCTCGGCCTGCCGACAGTTCTCCTGCGTTTCGGCCAGTGTGGGAACGTGGTCTGCCCACGGCATCCATGGTCTCAGCCGGTCGAGCGTCTCGATGATGGCTTCCATCAGTTGCGGCGCGTCGGCTTCCGACGGGGACCGAATGACAAGTCTCTCCGTCGTCAACTGGAATGGGCATGGGATCTTGGTCATCATGGTAGGGCCGTGGCTCGGGGCTGCCATCTCGTATGGAAACACCATAGACGGACCGGTGCGCCGGGGCAAGGGCATACGGGGCGCCATAGGGAGGCCGTCGGATCGTCGCGTCCTGGTCGAGGGAAACCAGAGCGAGACGCTCTGGCTACACCGGAAGAGCGCCATTCCCTACTGCTGACGCGTGAGCGCAACCGCGTCCCCGGCGTCGGTCAGGGCGAGACGGCAACGGTGAGCCGTGCCGTCGGCGAACCGCACGGTGATATCGGCTTGCTCGGACGAGGTGGCGAGGGCCACGCTCTGCACCGGGCAGGTCTGGCCGGGCTTGAGGGGGTAGACAACCGTTGCCCGATGGCTCACGCCCTTTGCCGACCACGTATAGACAGCGGTGGGGACTTCCCGCCAAGGGCCGTTGGACCAGCCCTGCATGGTGGGTTCCTTCTGGCCCTTGACAACCTGCGCGCTCAAACCTGCCTGTCTGGCCGGGATCAGCGCGAGATTGGCCTTCTCGGGGGTGTGGGTCTCAACGGCGAGAGTGGTCTCGTCGAGCGTCGCCTCCGTGTCGTCGATGTGGAAGAGACTGGTGTAGCTGTGTTCCTTGTCGTCATCGGGTTCGAGGGTGTCGAGAACGATGAAGTAGTCCGGCTTGGCATAGACCATGCGCCGGGTGTGTTCCACCCGGATGGCGGCGCCGGGGCCGTAGCCGTCGGTGTAGCTGCCGCGCACGAAATCGGCCTCAGGCGTGGTTTGCCAAAGCGTGTCGTCGCCGGCTGGCGTGGGGGTGTCCCAGGGCTTGGGCCAGACATAGGTGTCGCGGTAGCCTCGGCGTTTCTGCCCCTCGCCATCGACCATGATGGTGTTGTGCCCGTGCGTGCCGAGGACGTAGTATCGCGCCGGACTGCGGTCGTAAGAAAAATTGCCGGGATCGAGCAGCAGGGACCGACCGTGGGCGTAGAGGACGAAGGTTAGCTTGTCCTCATGCTGGTGCCCGTAGCCGAAGGGGCCAGAGTCGAGCAGCGCGTAGACGGCGTCCGCGTCCCAGCCCGAACGCATGACGAAGTGCCCGGAGTAAGGGAACGCGACCGAGAGCTTGCTCGGCTGGGTGCCCTGCGCCCCGAGGGTCGAACCGAAG